>CAYWBE010000040.1:0-11187 GCA_964456295.1 uncultured Candidatus Nemicrothrix sp. | reverse complement strand
CAGGACAAGGTCAACCCGTCGTCGGTGCTGCTGTCCGGCGTGCTCATGTTCGAGCACATCGGGTGGAAGGACGCTGCTGACGACATCGTGCGGGCCGTGGAGTCGACGGTGACCGACAAGGTCGTGACCTACGACTTCGCCCGACTTATGGACGGGGCCACCGAGGTGAAGTGCTCGGAGTTCGCCTCGGCCGTCGTCGACCGGCTCTGAGCACCTCCGCCGACGACCACGGGGCCGCAGCCCCCGCATCCCGACCGGTCGCGTCGCCGGGCGGGACGCCCACGGAGAGCGTGGTCCGGCGTGGCTGGCGCCTCGTCCGCCGGTCGCTGCGTCTCCATCCCTGGGTCCACGCCGCGGGGATCATGGGGGCCAACGTGTTCGCCCTGGCCATCGTGGGTTTCACGGTGGTGGTGGGCCGGATCACCGACGAGGTGATCGTGCCGGGCCTCGATGGTGACGGCGTGTCCCGTCGTTCGGTGATGGTCGCCGTGGTCGTCCTGGCCGGCGTCGGGGTCATCCGGGGGGTCTCGGTCATGGCCCGTCGCTGGTTCAACATGCTGGCCGCCGTGCGGACCCAGCGGACCTGGCGGCGGGCCGTCACCGACCGCTACCTGGACGTCCCGCTGGCCTTCCACCATGCCCGGCCGGCCGGGGAACTCCTGGCCCACGCCGATGCCGACGTCGAGGTGGCCACGGCCATGCTCAAGCCGCTGGCCTTCGCCATGTCGGTCCTCATGCTGGCCGGAGCCTCGCTGGTCAGCCTGCTGGTCGTCCATCCCCTCTTCGCCCTGGTGGCCGTGGTCATGTTCCCGACGCTGACCGTCCTGAACCGGCGGTTCACCCGGGCCGTGGAGGTGCCGGCGGCGGCCGGCCAGGCGGCGGTGGGCGTGTTGTCGGGCGTCGCCCACGAGAGCCTCGACGGGGTGCTGGTCGTCAAGACCCTGGGGCGCGAGCGCGACGAGGTGGAGCGGTTCACCGGGGCCGCTGACGACCTCCGGTCCCGTCGCCTCGAGGTGGGGCGCCTCCGGTCGGACTACGCACCGCTGTACTACTCGTTGCCCCAGGTGGGGATCGTGGTCCTCCTGCTGGTCGGCGTCTGGCTGGTCGGCCGGGACGCAGTGTCGATCGGTGACGTGGTACGGGCCATGTCCCTGTTCAGCATCCTGACCCTGCCCATGGAGATCCTGGGCTACCTGTTCCAGGAGCTGCCCCGGTCGGTGGTGGCCATGGACCGGATCGACCGCGTCCTGGCCGAGCCGGTGGAGGTCCGGGAGGCGTCGGCCGATGGCGGCGTACCGACGTCGGGGCCGGCCCTGGTCGAGTTCGACGGGGTCGGCTTCGCCTATGAGGGCGGACCACCGGTGCTGGATGCCTTTGACCTCCGGCTGGAGCCGGGCGAGTCGGTGGCCCTGGTCGGGGCCACCGGATCAGGCAAGAGCACCGCCATCGCCCTGCTGGCCGGGCTCGTCCCGCCGACCTCCGGCGAGGTCCGGGTGGGTGGCCGGCCGACCAGCGAACTGGGTCCGGAGGGTGTCTCGGCGACGGTGGCCACCGTCCTCCAGGAGACCTTCCTGTTCGCCGACACCGTCCGCTCCAACCTGGTCCTGGAGGGTGGGGCCTCGGTGGCCGAGATGGACCGGGCGCTGTCCGTGGCGGCCGCCGATGCCTTCGTGGCCGACCTGCCCGACGGCCTCGACACCGTGCTCGGTGAGCGGGGCGTGACCCTGTCTGGTGGACAACGCCAACGACTGGCCATCGCCCGGGCACTGCTCCGGAGGCCCCGGGTGCTGGTGCTGGACGACGCCACGTCGGCCGTCGACCCGGTGGTGGAGGCGGGCATCCTGGCGGGCCTGCGCACTCCGGGCGTCGGCGCGCCGACGCTGGGGCCGCCGACGCTGCTGATCGTGGCCCATCGGTTGGCCACCATCAGGCTGGCTGACCGGGTGGTCTTCCTCGACGACGGCCGGATCGCCGCGGTCGGCACCCACGAGGAACTCCTCGAGGTCGATGCCTACGCCGCCCTGGCCCGGGCCTACGAGTTGGCTGGAGGGCAGCGGTGACCGTCGACGATCCCCGTCGCATCGACGGCATCGGTGCGCTCTCGGTGCTGCGTCGTGGTCTGGCCGCCTCGCCGGAACTCCGCGAGGGGGCATGGCAGACGGCGCTCATGGCCCTGTCGGTGGCCGGCGCCAAGTTGCTCGTCCCCCTCCTGATCCAGCTGGTCATGGACCTGTCGATCACCGACCGGGGGGTCCACGTGGGCCGGGCCCTGGTGTTCTGCCTGGTCGCCCTGGTCCTGGTGGTGGGCAGTATCCAACTGGGCCGGGTCACCTACTTCCGCCTGGTCCGGACCGCCGAGGACGTCCTGATGGGCCTCAGGACCCGCACCTTCGCCCACCTGCACCGCCTCAGCCTCGCCGAGCACACCGCGTCCCGGAAGGGCGTCCTGACGGCCCGGGTGACCAGCGACGTGGAGACCCTGACCCAGTTCGCCCAGTGGGGGGCGGTGGCCTGGATCATCGACTCGGTCCAGATCGTGGCCGTCTTGGTCATCATGGCCGTCTATTCGTGGCAGCTCACCCTGGTGGTCCTGGTCCTCCACCTTCCCCTGGTGCCCATCCTGCGGTGGATGCAGTCCCGCCAACTGGTGGCCTACGAGGAGTTGCGGACCCGGGTGTCGGACACGCTGGCCGTGGTGTCCGAATCGGTGCACGGCGTGGAGACCGTCCGGGCCTACGGGCACCGCGAACCGGTGCGGCGACGGATCCGGGAGTCCATCGACGCCCAGTACGGCCAGCAGATGGTGGCTGCCCGGTACTTCTCGCTGATCATGCCGACCGCCGACGTGTTCGGGGTGATGGCCGTCGCCGCCGTGGTGGGGACCGGCGTGTGGTGGGGTGACGCGTGGGGGATCAGTTCCGGCGAGCTGGTGGCCTTCCTGTTCCTGTGCAACCTGCTCATCGCCCCGATCACCGAACTCGGTGAGGTCCTGGACCAGACCCAGACCGCCCTGGCCGGCTGGTGGAAGGTGCTCGACGTGCTGGACACCGAGGTCGACCTGGTCGACCCCGAGGTGCCGGTGGCCCTCCCCGGTGGGCCGTTGGAGGTTCGGGCCGAGGGCGTCGAGTTCACCTACCGGACCGGGGGCCGGGTGCTCCACGGCATCGACGTGGTGCTCCCGGTGGGCGCGGCGGTCGCCGTGGTCGGAGAGACCGGCTCGGGCAAGACGACGTTCGCCCGCCTGCTGGCCCGCCTGGCCGACCCGACGGCCGGCCGGGTGCTGGTCGGCGGCGTGGACCTCCGCGACGCTGACCCCGATGACCGTCGACGGGCCATCCGGATGGTTCCCCAGGACGGCTTCCTGTTCGACACCACGATCGCCGAGAACGTCCGGTACGGGCGGGCCGGGGCGACGACGGCCGACGTGGAGGACGCGGTGGCCCAACTGGGCCTGACCGGTTGGGTGGAGGGCCTGGCCGACGGGATCCACACCCGGGTGGGCGAACGTGGTGAGGGCCTCTCGGTGGGTGAGCGCCAGTTGGTGGCCCTGGCCCGGGCCCAGCTGGCCGACCCGGGCCTGCTGGTGCTCGACGAGGCCACCTCGGCCGTTGATCCGGAGACCCAGACCACCCTCGAGCGGGCCATGGAGCGCCTCGCCGCCGGCCGGACCACGGTCAGCGTGGCCCACCGCCTGTCCACGGCGGAACGGTCGGACCTGGTGCTGGTGTTCGACGATGGCCTGATCGTCGAACAGGGCACGCACGCCGAACTGGTGGACCGGGGCGGCGTCTATGCCGGCCTGCACTCCTCGTGGCTGGGTGGGACCCGGCAGGTCCGGTGAACGGGCCGATGGACGGGTCGGTCGATGGGACGACGGACGCGGCAGGCCCCATCGACCCCGTGGTCGGTCGTGCCGCGGCCGAGTGGGACGCGGTGGTGGACGGCCTGCCCGACGTGTCGGACCGGTGGCCGGGGACCTGGCCACCGGACGGCCCCATCGTGCTGGTTGCCCCACATCCCGACGACGAGCTGTTGGCCACCGGCGCCACCCTGGCCGTGGCGTCCGACGTCGGGACCGAGATCCGGGTGGTGGCGGCCACCGACGGTGAGATGTCCCACCCCCACCTGTCCGGTGCGGATCGACGCCGCCTGGTCGAGCGGCGCCTTGCCGAGACCGACCGGGCCTACGGGGCGGCGGGGATCGTGGCCGACCGGACACGGCTCTCGCTTCCCGACTTCGGAGCGGCAGCCGATCCCGTCAGTTGGGGTGACCGCCTGGCCGAAGGCCTGGCACCGTTGGTCGCCGGGGCCGCGGTGGTCCTGGCCCCCTGGGAGCACGACGGCCACCCCGACCACGACGCCTGTGGGCGGGTGGCCGCCTCGGTAGCGGCCGGCCTCGGCATCGAGTTGGTGTCGTTCCCGGTGTGGTCGTGGAACTGGGACGATCCGGCCGATCCACGGATCCCATTCCACCGGGCGGCCCGGTTCGATCCGGGTTCCGGAGCGGACCCGGCACACGAGTGGGATCAGGGCCTGTTGGACCGCAAGCGGGCTGGGATCGCCGCCTACGACAGTCAGGTCCAGGCCGAGGACGGTCACCGGCCGGTCCTGCCCGCGGGCTTCCTGGCCCACTTCACCCGGCCGGCCGAGGTGTTCCTCTTCCCGCCGTCCACTCGTGTCGCGGCGTCCTGACTGAGGCGCGTGTCACCCCGTCACGGTGGGGACGGCCCGGGAGAGGGTCAGTAGCCTCCGGGGGATGCCGGGTCCTCCACCCGGCAGTGCCCCCAGCAACAGGAGCCCATCGTGAGCGCCACCCCCGTCCGAGTCGCTGTCACCGGAGCTGCCGGCCAGATCGGCTACAGCCTCGTCTTCCGCATCGCCAGCGGTGCCCTGCTGGGCCCCGACCAGCCGGTCATCCTCCAGATGTTGGAGATCCCGCCGGCCATGGGCGCCCTGGACGGCGTGGCCATGGAACTCGACGACTGCGCCTTCCCACTGCTGGCTGACATGGTGCTGAGCGACGAACCGGGTACCGCCTTCGAGGGTGCCGACGTGGCCCTGCTGGTCGGCTCCCGTCCCCGGACCGCCGGCATGGAGCGCCAGGACCTGCTGGAGGCCAACGGGGCCATCTTCACCGTGCAGGGGCGGGCGTTGAACGACCATGCGTCCGACGACCTGAAGGTCCTGGTGGTCGGCAACCCGGCCAACACCAACTGCCTCATCGCCATGAACAGCGCCCCGGACGTCCCTGACGAGCGCTTCACGGCCATGATGCGACTGGACCACAACCGGGCCATGACCCAGGTGGCCCAGAAGGCTGGTGTCCCGGTGACCGACGTGTCCCGGATGACCATCTGGGGCAACCACTCGGCGACCCAGTACCCGGACCTGTTCCACTGTGAGGTGGCCGGCCGTTCGGCGGCCGAGGTCATCGACGACCAGGACTGGCTGGAGGGCGACTTCATCCCCACCGTGCAGCAGCGCGGGGCGGCCATCATCGAGGCCCGGGGCGCGTCCAGCGCGGCGTCGGCGGCCAACGCGGCCATCGACCACGTGCACGACTGGGTGCTGGGCACCGGCGAGGGCGACTGGGTCAGCATGGGCGTGCCGTCCGACGGCAGCTACGGCGTGCCCGAGGGGTTGCTGTGCGGCCTGCCCACCACGTGTGCCGACGGACGATGGTCGGTGGTGCAGGGCCTGGAGCTGGACGGGTTCTCCCGGGCCCGGGTCGACGCCTCGGTGGCCGAGTTGGAGTCCGAGCGGGAGATGGTCCGGGGCCTCGGCCTGGTCTAAGAGGCCTGTTCCTGCGGCCCGTTCCGGGCCGGACGGATGGGCGGTCGGGGGTCCGGGGTTCGGATCAGCCGCCGGAGAACAGGTCGCCCACGTCGTCCAGCAGGTCGCGTGCGGCGACCAGCGATCGTGGGTCACCGTGGAGCAGCAGGTCGCCGTCGATGACGGCCCGTAGTGGGTCCAGGGAACCGTCGGCCATGGCCAGGGCGGTGGCCCGTGTTGCGTGGAACGACACGTCGGGCTCGTCGGCCGGACCGCTGGCCACCCGGACGGCACCACCGTCCACGGCCAGGTGCCAGGTCGGCCCGCCGGCCACCCGGTACTCCAGTACGAGGGACACCCCGTCGGCCACCGTCCGGCTGGCGGCGGCTCGGCCCATGGCCTCGATCCAGGCGTCGGTCAGCGGCTCGGGCACGCTTGAGAGCCTACGGGTCGCCACGACTACGGTCCCGTCCCGATGACGGAGCGCGACGTGACCGGCCCGGCCGAGGTGGGGCGGGGCCAGAAGACCTACGACTTCGGGACCGTGCAGGGTCGGTGGGTCCGGCTGGAGGGCCCTGACGACGTCCTGGGCCTGATGGACGGCGAGACCGGTGCCGAGGGCATGGTGGCCGTGGTCCGCGACGCGGGGGCCACCTTCCTGGGTCCGATCTTCGACGAGTTGGCCGGCGTGGTGTGCACCGGTGGGACCATCCGTAGCCACATCGGGATCATCAGCCGGGAGTACCGGGTGCCCGGGGTGGTCGCCCTGGTGCTCGACCCGGAGGGCGTCGAGCCGCCTGACGGCACCGAGGTGGAGCTGGACGCCAGCGGCGACGACGGTGTCGTCCGGATCACCGGCCGGTGAGCGAACCGACCGTGGACCCCATCGTGGGTCATGACGCCGACACGGGGGTCCGTGACCGGGTCAACGGCCGGATCCGGGCCATCAACCCGGTGACCCGGCGCCTGGTGGCCGAGCGCACGGCGTACGCCTCCCAACTCATCCCGGTCACCCAGTACGTCACCGTCTCGTGCATCGAGGCCTTCCTGCGCTATCCGGCGGCCATCGAGGCCATCACGGCGTCCCGGAGCCCCGAGGAGATCGGGGAGGCGGCCCGCCGGCCGGGATGCCAGGCCGACTCGGTGTTCCTGTGGGGGGTGGCCAACTTCTTCCTGATCGGCCGCAACGTCATGAACCTCGTCGATCCGTCGATCGACGCCGGACCGTCGGGCCTGGCCCGGGCCGACACGGTGCTGGACTTCTGGGCCCGGACCTCGGTGGCCTACCGGGGCGGGGAGCACCTGCAGGCCTCCGACGTCGGCGACCGCAACGACGTGTTCCCGTCGGAGGTGGTCGACACCCTGATGGCCGGCACCACGCCGGTCGACGACGACCGTCGGGAGCGGATCCGGCGGGCCAACGCCACCATCATCAACCACCTGTTCCTGCTCTACTTCGACACCCGGGTGGGCCACGGGGACACCGGCCCGTACGACCTCGGCGATGGGCGCACGCTGGTGGTGCGTGACTACTTCCGGTTGGGACGCAGCGATCTCGCCTGGTCCGGGGTGGCCGCCGAGGTTCCGTTCTCGAACCTCACAGCCGCCCTGGTGCTGGACGACGGGGTGGACGTGTCGGTCACCGACTACGGCACCACCGTGTCCACGCCCGAGGACTACCTGGACCACCTGGTGGGCTTCGGCCTGTGGACCACCGACCCGGTGGCCGGTGCAGGGACCAGTGGAGGGACAGGAGGCGGTGGGCCACTGCGACCACTGTCCGACGATGACCTGGATCGTGTGGCCGCGTCCTGTCGGGCGGCCCAGAAGCAGCACTACCGCGACGTGGCGGCCATGGACCGTGACCAACGGATCGCCTGTGGGGCCTACGTCTACCTGACCTTCCTGCGGCCGTTCGCCGAACTGGCCGGGGTGGCCGACGAGATCGACTGGACCTGTCCCCGTGACACCCCGGCAGACCTCTACCCGCTGGTCACCGCAGAGGGGGATCCCCCGCCCGGGGACCCCGAGGCCGACCCCTTCCCGCTCTACGCCTGATCCCGGTGGCCCGTTCCCCGGACCGTGACCGGACGGCAGCCCATCGCCTGGCCTGGTGGGCCAGCGGGCCCGACGGTGCCGACGGCCACGCCGGCTGGTCGGCCGGGCACCTCCGCCTGGTGGTCCCGACCGATGGCGTGGTCCACCTGGAGGTGGGCCTGGTGGCGTCCGACGGGTCGTCCGTCCTGGTCACCGACCACGCGGTGCCGCTGCCCACCGGTGGTGGGCTGGAGGTCCGGACCTCCGGACTGTGGGCCGAGGTGGTGGTCGAGGAGGCGCCCGAGCCGGGACGGGCCCACCCGGTCGGCCATCTGGGCGTGGGCCTCGAGGCGTTCGGCGTGGCGCTGGTCGACCCCGACGAGGCGTGGCGGGGTGGTCCGGACCACCAGTTCCGGGGCGATCGGCTCCCGGTGGGCCTGGACCTGGGCGTCGAGGCGGTGGCCGACCCGGTCGAGGCTCCGTGGGGCCTGGGGGTCCCGTGCCGGGTGGACGGCGAGGTGCTGGTGGCCGATCGGGTGCTCGAGGTCGATGGTTGGGCCTGGTGGCTGGTCGGCGAACCGTCGCCGGGGACGCGGCTGGTCACCGCCCGGACCGATGACGGCACGTGGCTCCTGGAGACCGGTGACGCCGGAGACACCTGGCGGATGCCGGACCCGGCGGGTCGGGCACCGGTCCTGTGGCAGGTGGAAGGCCGGGAGTTCCGGGTGGATCGCCGGTTCGGCCCGGTGGCCGGGCCCGGCGGGCGCTCGGGCACCGGCTGGATCCAGCAACCCGCCTAGCGGCTGGGTCGGCGCCGGGCCAGGTGGTCGAGGCCCAGCACCACGACCACCGCGACCAGCGCCAGGAGGCTCGGTGACACCAGTCCGCCCGCCGTGTCGGGCCATCCGAGGCCCGTGCCGTCCACCGACCGGTCTCCATGGTGGCTGACCACGCCGACGCCGTGGGGCCACGGCCAGAGCACGCGGGTCGAGCCCACCAGAAGGCCGACCATGGCGGCCAGCACCTCATGCGGTCGCTCGGCCAGTAGTCGGGACAGCAACGTGGAGAAGCAGGCCAGCCCGAGCAGCGCACCGGTCCCGAACACCAGGGCATCGCTCAAGAGCCGGTCGTCGATGATGTCGATCATCGTGGCGTACATGCCCATCATGAGCAGGAGGAAGGAGCCGGAGACCCCGGGAAGGACCATGGCGCAGATGGCCACCGCCCCGGCACCGAACAGGGCAGGGGCTGACGGGTCGGCCACCGGGGCGCCCTGCCAACCGAGGGCCACGAACAGGGCGAGTCCCACGAGACCGGCGGTGGCCAGACGGGCGGCGGTCCAGGCCACGTCCCGGCCGGCGACGACCACCGAGGCGGCCACCAGGCCGAGGAACAGCCCAGCCATCGGTTCGGGGTGGTCGACCAGTGCATCCTCGATGATGCCGGCCAGCAGCACCACGGCGCCCAGCAGCCCGACCCCCAGGGGGATCAGGAAGCCCCACTGGATCTGGGCCAGGTTGCGGACCGCTCCGCGGGCGTCGCCCCTGACCAGTCGGCCCAGCCCCCGGGCACCGCTGCTGATGTTGGCGATCAGCCGGTCGTAGATGCCGGTGAGGAGGGCCACGGTGCCGCCCGACACCCCGGGCACCACGTCGGCGGCTCCCATGGCGGCCCCCCGGGCCAACAGGCCCAGCAGAGCCCGCGGGCTGGTCAGCGAATGACCCGGTCCCGGACGGTGGGTTCCCGGACCACCGGTGGGCTGTCGGCTCATGCCGGGTCGGCGAGCCAGGGTCGCAGTCGGTCGACCATGGTGTCGGGGAACCGTGTCGGTCGACCGTTGGTCCCGGTCACGGCGGCCACCACCTCCTGGGTGGCCAGCACCGTCTCAGACGTCGTCCCGTTCTCAGCATCGGTGTCGATTCGCAGGATCCGTTGGCCCCATTGGGACGAGGCGCGGCGGATCTCCAGTACCTCGGTCTCCACGATCAGGGCGTCGCCACCCACCGCGGAGGCCAGGAACCGGGTGGCGATCTGGGTCACCACGAAGCGGTAGCCCTCGCCCTCCAGGTCGTGGAGGCCCAGACCGGCCTCGTCGAGCAGCTCGATGCGGCCGGTCTCGAAGAGCTGCACATAGACGCTGTGGTTCAGGTGTCCGTAGGGGTCCAGCTCGTAGAACCGGACCTTCACGGGATGACGGTGGGGCACGGCGGCGACGCTACCCCCGGGGCCGGAGGGCACCGGTACCCTCGGCACGGTGACCGGACCCACGGCCCCCTCCGTCGAGTTGTTCTCCGAGTGCTTCGAGCCGACAACCCACCCGGCCACCGCCCATGGGGAGGATCCCCTTCCGGTGCTCCTGGTGTCAGGGGCCGACGCCCACTGCACCCGCTGGACCCCGGCCACGGTCGAGCCCCTGCGGGCCCTGGGTCACCGGGTGGTCCGCTACGACCATCGGGACAGCGGCCTGTCCACGAAGGTCCCGGCCGACGTGGGCTACACGCTGGACGACCTGGCCGACGACGCCCTCGCCGTGCTGGACGCCCACGGGATCGACCGGGCCCATGTGGTGGGTCGGTCGATGGGTGGGATGGTCGGCCAGGTGCTGGCCCTGGACCATGCCGACCGGGTGGCCACCCTGACGCTGGCCTGTTCGACTCCCGGTCTGGGCGAGGAACGCCTGCCGGTGGCCGCCGACTGGCTTCTGGAACTGATGACCGAGCGGCTGTTCGCCGGACCGCCCGTGGACGGGGCCGGACGGGCGGCGTGGATCGTGGAACAGGACGAGTGGTTCGCCGGGTCCCGCTACCCGGTGTCGACCGCCGAGCGGTTGGCCGTCGCGGTGGCCGAGGTGGAGCGCTGCTGGTATCCGGAGTCGGGCCACGGTGCCGCGGTGGGTGCCTCGCCGTCCCGGCTGGACCGGCTCGGTGGGATCGGGGTGCCCACGCTGGTGGTGCACGGCACGGCGGATCCGGTGTTCAGCGTCGAGCATGCCGTGGCACTGGCCGAGGGGATCCCGGACGCCGAACTGTGGTTGGTCGAGGACCTCGGGCACGAACTGCCCGACGGCCTGGTGCCGGACCTGCTGCCCCGGCTGACCACGCACCTGACCCGGGCCACCTGATTTCCGAAGCCTCGGCACACCGGCTCCCCTGAAGCCCGGCCTCCCTGAAGCCCGGCACCCCGGACGCGAAGGCGACGCCCCTCCGGCGGGTGGAGGGACGCCGCCATCGCCGGGCCCGGCATCGAGTCGTCGCGCGTCAACGTTCTCCGTGGCCCAGCAGGGCTTCGGTCGCGAGAGCGTGAGGGGACCGGCTCGTTCGGCGGGCCTCGAACTCACCCGCCGGGCGGCGAGCGGCACGGCCGTCCCGACGGCATCCC
>CAYWBE010000039.1:0-11549 GCA_964456295.1 uncultured Candidatus Nemicrothrix sp. | reverse complement strand
TCTCCAAGCGGGCCCACTCGGTACTGACCGACGAACTGGTCGACGAACCGGGCCATCCGACCCGTGAAGCCCTCGATGCCGTGCTGGACCACCTCCACCGGGCGCTCCTGGCCTGAGCCCGACCGGCGGACCGGTCAGGGCACGCGGTAGACGAAGACCGCCATCCCCTCGCTGTCCAGGTCCTGGGGCAGGAGCAGGCCACCGGCCCCCTCGTCCCCCCAACGCCGCCACGGATCCCCCACCGGCAGCGGTACGAGGTCCGGGTGGGCGGCCCGGAGCCGACGGTCCACCCCGGCGGTCTCGGCCCCGGTGAGCGTGCACACGCTGTAGGCCAGCACCCCGCCGGGCGCCACCAGGTCCACCGCGCACCCGACCAACTCCACCTGCAGGTCGGCCAACTCGTCGATCGACCGGTCATCGAACCGTCCCGGCTGCCAGCGGGCATCGGCCCGACGCCGCAGGACCCCGAGCCCGGAACACGGGGCATCCACCAGGACGCGGTCGAACGACCCGGGCCGGAACGGCGCCGATCGCCCGTCGCCCACCGCCATGAGCAGGTCGCTGCCCAGACGACGGGAGTTCTCGGCCACCAGGCCGAGACGCCGCTCCCGGAGGTCACAGGCCACCACCCGGGCGCCGGAGGCGGCCAGTGCGGTGGCCTTCCCCCCGGGGGCCGCGCAGAGGTCCAGGATCCGCTCACCGTGGTGTCCCGTGCCCGTTCCCGTACCGTCTCCGGCGGCCAGGACGGCCTCGACGACCATCTGCGAGGCCCGGTCCTGGTGGTAGCCGTCGTCGCGCACCACCGCGGGAGCCGGTCGGTTCATGGCCTCCAGGGCGGCCACGGCGTCGTCGTGGCCCAGGTCGGCGACCAGACGGTCGAACACCCCGTCGGGACAGCTCAGCGCCACGGCCGGGGACGGCCACGGTGGCGCCCCGGCCTTCTGCTCGTCGGCCACCCGACGGAGCACGGCGTTGCACAGGCCCCGCACCCGGCGCGGGGCCACGGCGACGGTGGCCGACACGGCAGCGTGCGGCGGCACCCCACCGAAGGCCAGTTGCCAGGCGCCGAGGCGTAGCACCGTCCGCACCTCGGCCTGGACCTCGTCGTGGAGGAACCGGTCGACCAGGTGGTCGCACGCCCGCCGCATCCGCGTCGTGCCGTAGACGAGGTCGGTCACGAAGGCCCGGTCCCGGCGGTCCATCTCGCACCGGTCGAGGGCGTTGCGCAACGCCAGGTTGGCGTAGGCGCCATCACGCTCGATCCTTCCCAGCACCTCGACGGCCAGCCGACGGGCGTCGGGCGCCGGAGCCCCGACCGAGGGGGCCGTCATCGGGTGCCCAGCACCTCGCCGGCGACCGGGCGGGCGCCGGCCGCCCAGGCGGCGAAGGGCATCCGCTGGCGGTTGGCGGGTTGGACCTCCACCAGGCGGAGGCCCCCGTCGGCCCCGGGACCGGTGACCACCACGTCGCCGACCAGCGCCCCGGGCCCATGCCCGCCCTCCGGCGCCCCACACGGGGTGGCCCGCCACACCTTCAACGGGTCGCCCCGGAACGTCGTGTGGGCCCCGCCGACACGGACCACCCGGTGGATCTCGCCCGAGGGCCGGGACCAGTCCATGGCCAGGTCCTCCCGGCCGACCTTGTGGGCCCACGTGGGTTCGCCGACCTGTGGCTCACCGTCGCCGATCCCGGCGGCCAGGACATCCACCAGCAGCGTCGACCCCATGGCGGCCAGCCGCTCCCGGAGCTCGTCAGCCGACTCCCCGGGGTCGATCGGGGTGGTCACCCGCCCCCGGACCGCTCCGGTGTCCAGCCCCTCGGCCACGTCCATCAGGCAGACCCCGGTCTCGACGTCACCGGCCAGCACGGCCCGTTCCACGGGTGCCGCTCCCCTCCAGCGGGGCAGGAGCGAGAAGTGGAGGTTCAGCATGGGCAGGCGGTCCAGCACGGCCACCGGCACGATCCGCCCGTAGGCCACGACCACGCCGAGGTCGGCCCCCGAGTCGACCGCGGCCTCCAGGTCGTGGGCCACCGGCAATCCCAGTTCGGTCGCCGCAGCACCCACCGGGGTGGGGGTCGGGTCGCCCCGTCGGCTCCGTCGGCGGTCCTCGGCGGTCACCACCACAGTGACCTCGATGCCCAGCCGCTCCGAGGCCTCGTGCAGCGCCCGCAGCGGCGCCACGGCAACCGTCGGATTGCCGAGATAGGCCAGCCGGCGGGGCCGGGCCGGCACCGGGGCCGTCACGGCAGTCGCAGGCCACCGCCACGGGGACCAGGGGCACCCGGGGAGCCGGCGGACGACCCCGTCCGGGCCATGGTCAGTTCGTTGAGGGCACGGCGGGCCTCGCGCCGCTGGTCGTCGTCGAGGTGGTCGACCAGGAGCACCCCGTCCAGGTGGTCCAACTCGTGCTGGAACAGCCGGGCCTCCAGCTCGTCGGCCTCGATCGACACCTCGTTTCCGTCCAGGTCCACCCCGACCAGGTGGATGGTCTTGGGCCGGATGATCTCCCAGGTCAGGCCGGGCACCGACAGGCAGCCCTCCTCGAAGGCCCACTCGCCGTCGGATTCCAGGATCCTCGGATTCAGGACCACCCCGGCGTCTTCGCCATGGTCGTAGACGAAGAATCGCTTCTGCACGCCCACCTGTGGGGCGGCCAGGCCGATCCCGGGGGCCTCGTACATCGTCTCGAACATGTCCTCGCACAGGCGGACCAGGGCGCCGTCGACGTCGGTCACGTCGGTGGCCGGGGTACGCAGGACGGGGTCACCGATGACCCGGATCTCGTGACTGGACACGGCCTGAGGCTACCGTCGCCACCGTGGACGCCCGAAGGAGCCGGACCGCTCGGCGAACCGCCCCACCCCACGGCGACCGACCACCCCGGTGAACGACCAGCAGCAGTACTGGACGGATCGACCCGGCAGCCCGTCGCGCCCCGGCGAGGTCTCCCTCCTGCTTCCCGACGTCGACCTCCGACTGGCCACCGACCGGGGGGTCTTCTCGGCCGAACGGATCGACCGCGGGACCCGGTTCCTCCTGCTGGACGGGCCACCCCCGCCCGGGGGCCCGGTGGACCTCATGGACCTCGGCTGCGGCTACGGCCCCATCGCCTGCACGCTGGCCACCCGGAATCCCGAGGCCACGGTGTGGGCCGTCGACGTGAACGAGCGGGCCCGCGACCTCTGTCGGGCCAACGCCCGGGCAGCCGGACTGCACGGCGTCCGGGTCGTGGCCCCCGACGAGGTTCCCGTCGGACTGGTCCTGGCCGGCCTGTGGTCCAACCCGCCCATCCGGATCGGCAAGGAGGCCCTGCACGACCTCCTGGACCGGTGGCTGGGCCACCTGGCGACCGACGGGACGGCCCACCTGGTCGTCCAGCGCCACCTCGGCGCGGATTCCCTCGCCCGGTGGTTGGATGGCCGGGGCTGGACGACGACCCGTCGAGGGTCCCGCAAGGGGTTCCGACTGCTGGACGTGGCTGGCCGCCCGGAGACCGACAGCAACGGCGACGACAGCGAGGAGGGGGCATGAAGAACCTCGACGGCACCGGGCTCAAGCGCCTCCACCGCGAATGGCGACGCCGAGCCGAACCCGACGTCGCCCTGCTGCTGGACAGCGTGCAGACGCCGTACAACGTGGGAGCCATCCTGCGCACGGCCGCCGCCTACCGGGTGTCGCACCTCTGGCTGGCCGGAGCGACCAGCCCACCCACCCACGCCAAGGTGGCCAAGACGGCCCTCGGGACCGGCCGGTACCTCACGTGGACGATCTGCGAGGAGGTCGACGAGGCCCTGGCCGACATCGCGTCGGCCGGCTACCGAATGGTCGGCGTGGAGCTGGCCGACGGGGCCCGACCCATCCACGAGGTGTCGTTCGGCGAGCGGACCTGCCTGGCCCTCGGCCACGAGGACCGGGGTCTCTCGGCCACCGTCCTGGCGGCCTGCGATGCCGTGGCCTTCATCCCCCAGCTCGGCAGGGTGGGGAGCCTCAACGTCGGGACGGCCGCCGGCATCGCCCTGTACGAACTGAACCGCCGGAACTGGTGACGCCGGCCGGCACCGGCCCGGCGGTCACGCCCGGGCCGGATCGACCTCGATCCTGAGTCGACCCCGGGGACGGTCCACCGAGGCCAGCAGGTCCGACAGCACCTCGGGATCCGGCGCCCGGACCAGCCACGCATCGTCACGCGGACCCATCACCTCCACCCCCGGTGTGCGACGACCCTCGACCCCATCCAACGCGGCCATGAACCCGGAGGCCGCCGCACCGGAGATCCGGGCCAACGCCCCGAACGGCGGCAGACCCAGGAGCTCGCGGCGCTCCCGCTCGGCGTCGGCCTGACGGCCCGGATCGGCGTGCAGGACGGCCTGGAGCACCTCGTGGTCGGGTTGACGGGTCTGAACCACGATGCGGCCACCGGCCGACCTCGGCCCCAGAAGACGGGCGGCCCGGCCCAACAGGGCCATGGCCTGGTCCGATGCCCGGGTCCGGGGGGCCAGCAGTTCCTGGTCGAAGTCCAGGAAGACCACCCGGGCCACCCGGCGACCGATCCGATGGAGCACGGCCTCGGTTCCCACGAACAGCCCGGCCCGGGATCCGTCCAACGCCGCCGGATCGGTCTCGGCGGTGACCTCCACCACCGGTCGACCGGCCAACCCCTCGAGTTCCTCGCGTACCCGGTTCACCCCCGCCCGGAGGTTCCGCATGCGGGTACCACCGCAGGCATCGCACACCGTCGGTCGTCGGGCATCGTCCACCGGGCACCGCAGCCCCGACGGTCCGTCGGAGTCGGTACTCCGATCCTCGACGAGGGCCACGTCGTGGACCTCGCAGCGGGCCAGCGTGTCGCAGGCGTCACAGGCCAGCAGGCGTGACCGACCCTTCCGGTTCAGGACGCAGACCACGGGATCACCCCCGTCGCCCCGCAGCACCGGGACCAGCGACGGGCTGAACAGGCCACTACGGGCGGTGTCGTCGTCCCGACGGTCGATGAGGTCCAGCACCGGCCAGCCCTCCCGCTCGGTCGACCGGGGGGGAATGGAGATCCGCCCGGGTCCGGCCGCCTCCAGGGCGTCCACGCTGGGGGTCGCCGACGCCAGCACGCAGGGCACCCCGGCCCGGCGGGCCCGCTCGACGGCCACGTCACGGGCGTTCCAGGTCGGCGCCCGCTCCTCCCGGTAGGCATCGTCGTGTTCGTCCAGCACCACCACCGCCGAGAGTTGGCGTACCGGAGCGAACGCGGCAGCCCGCGTGCCGACCACCAACCCGCCGGATGCGGCACGGGCCCAGTCCCGGGGCACGGCGGCCACCGGCATGCCGGCGCGCCGGAGCCGTCCGGTGAGGCGACGGGCGGCCTCCACCGTGGGAACCAGGACCAGGGCGTCCCCCCGACGGGCGGCACCCAGGACGAGGGCCACGACGTCCTCGCCGGGAGGCAACCGGACCACCCACGGTCGCCCGTCGGCCTCCCCCGGCCCGGAGATCGGGCCCCATGCCTCGTCGAACCACCCCGGCTCCGTGGTTGGCACCACCCAGGGGGCGGGCGGCGACGGAAGGGCCTCGACCATGGAGGGTGACGACGCGGTCGACAACAGGCCCGACACCGGACCCATCCACCGGCGCGCCGCCCAACGGGCCAGGTCGATGACGGCCGGTTCAGGGCCCAGGCCGCTCAGACGGGACAACGGCCGGAGGGTCACCCCGGGCTGGGGCTCCACTCCGTCGGCCACCACCCAGCCGGCCACCCGGCGGCCGTGCAGGACGATGCGGACACGACTCCCGACGCCGAGGCGTTCACCCCGACCGTCGGTCGACCACGCATCCGGCACGAGGTAGTCGAAGGCCCGCGGGACGGCCGCCACGTCGGGAAGGACCCGTACGACGCGCCCCTGAGCAGCCGTCGACGCGGCATCGGCCGGCGGCCCCGCTGTACCTGCGGCACCGGCGGCTCCGGCGGTATCGACGACCACGCCGTCGAAGGCCAACTGCCCCTGTGCCGGGGTGGGATCGCCCGACGGTGGACCGTCAGGCACCGAGGCGTCCGTCGACCCGGCTTCCACGGGCCGCCGCGCCCCGGCTCAGCCCAGGTCCAGGAACGACCGGACGTCGTCCACCCGGTCGGTGGCCTCCCACGGCAGGCCGGGGCGACCGAAGTGCCCGTAGGCCGCGGTCGGCCCGTAGATGGGCCGCTTGAGGTCGAGGTCCCGGATGATGGCCGCAGGACGGAGGTCGAAGACCTCCTGCACGCAGGCCGTGATGCGGGCCGGGTCCACCTGCCCGGTACCGAAGGTGTCGACCAGCACCGAGACCGGGCGGGCCATGCCGATGGCGTAGGCCACCTGGACCTCGCAGCGCGCCGCCGCACCGGCCGCCACCAGGTTCTTGGCCACCCAGCGGGTGGCATAGGCCGCCGAGCGGTCGACCTTGGACGGGTCCTTTCCCGAGAAGGCACCGCCGCCGTGGCGGGCCATGCCCCCGTAGGTGTCCACGATGATCTTGCGGCCGGTCAGGCCGGCATCGCCCACCGGCCCGCCGATCACGAACCGGCCCGTCGGGTTGACGTGCACCTCGTAGTCGTCGTCGGCGAACTGCTCGGGAATCACCGGACGGATGACCTGTTCGATCAGGTCGGGCCGGATCATCGAATCCCGGTCGATGCCGTCGTGGTGCTGGGTCGACACCAGCACCGTCCGGAGGCGGACCGGGGTGTTGCCCTCGTACTCGAAGGTCACCTGGGTCTTGGCGTCGGGGCGGAGGTAGGGCACGGTGCCCGCCTTGCGGACCTCGGCATGCCGTTCGGCCATCCGGTGGGCCAGGTGGATGGGCAACGGCATGAGCACGTCGGTCTCGTCGCAGGCGAAGCCGAACATCATCCCCTGATCGCCGGCGCCCTGCCGGTCCAGGTCGTCCTCGTCGGCCGTCCCGGAACGGACCTCCTCGGCCGAATCCACCCCCCGGGCGATGTCGGTGGACTGACCGTCCAGGGCGACCATGACGCCGCAGGTGTGGCCATCGAATCCGAAGTCCTCGCGGTCGTACCCGATCTCGCAGATCGTGTCCCGGACGGTGGCCTGGATGTCGACGTAGCCGTCACAGGTGATCTCACCGGCCACCACCACCAGCCCGGTGGTGATCAGGGTCTCGCACGCCACCCGGCTCTCGGGGTCGACGGTCAGCATGGCGTCCAGCACGGCGTCCGAGATCTGGTCGGCCATCTTGTCGGGATGGCCCTCGCTCACCGATTCGGAGGTGAAGGTCCAGTTGTCGCTCACGTGTCGTCTCCGTTCGGCGACCGGGTCGTCGGGTCGTCGTCCTGCAGGTGGAGGCGGAGTGCGGCATCCAGCACCGCGGACGCCACCTCCCGCTTGTCGCAGAGGGGCACCTCGGTGACCCCTCCACCGGCGTCGAGCAGGACCACGGCGTTGGTGTCGTGTTCGAACCCCACCTCGGGTGCTGACACGTCGTTGGCCACGATCAGGTCGGCTCCCTTGGCCTGCAGCTTCGCTGCGGCATTCTGTCGTAGATCGTCGGTCTCCGCGGCGAACCCCACCAGCACCTGTCCGCCGGTCCGGATCCGGCCCAGTTCGGCCAGGATGTCGACGGTCGGCTCCAGGCGGACCTCGGGGACGCCCCCGTCCTTCTTGATCTTGCAGTCGGCCACCTCGACGGGCCGGAAGTCGGCCACCGCGGCGGCCATCAGGACCATGTCGGCTCCGGCCGACCGGTCCAGGACGGCCGAGGCCATCTCGGCCGCCGTCTCCACCTCCACCACGTCCAGGCCCAGGTCTCCGGGGGCCGTGCCGGGCTGGGTGGTCACCAGGATGACCTTCGCACCCCGGGCCGACGCCTCGGCAGCCAGTGCGTGACCCTGCTTGCCCGAGGACCGGTTGCCCAGGTACCGCACCGGACAGATGGGCTCGCGGGTTCCTCCGGCGGTCACCAGCACGGTCCGTCCAGCCAGGTCACCGGTCGGCTCCCCGCCGGCAGTCGCCCCCAGCACGTCGAACGCCGCGGCCACGATGGCCTCCGGGTCGGCCATCCGTCCGGCACCCGAGTCGCCTCCGGCCAGCCGACCGTCCACCGGTCCGACCATGGTCACCCCACGTTCGGCCAGGACGGCCACGTTCTCAGCCACCGAGGGCTGCTCCCACATCTCGGTGTGCATGGCCGGCGCCACCACCACGGGGGCCCGGGTGGCCATCAGGGTGGCGGTGAGCAGGTCCTCGGACCGGCCGGTGCGGAAGTCCGACAGGAGGCGTGCCGTCGCCGGGCATACCACCACGAGGTCCGCTCCCTGTCCCAGTCGGGTGTGGGGAATCGGGTGGGGTTCGTCCCAGAGGCTGGTCTGGACCGGCTCGGAGGCCAGTGCGTCGAAGGTGGCCCGTCCGACGAATCGCAACGCCCCCCCGGTCATGACGGGGGCCACGTGGGCACCGGCGTCGACCAGGCGTCGACAGACCTCGACGGCCTTGTAGGCGGCGACGCCGCCGGTGACGCCGAGGACGATCCGGCGACCGGTGAGGGGCCCCATGGGAGTCATCGGTCGGCGGAGACGACCGGAGGTCGGGTCAGGCGCCCTCGGCGCCGTCGTCCCCGTCGTCGGGCGTCGCGTCGCCCTCGGGCAACTCGTCGCCGAGGTGCTCAGCCATCTCGGCATCGATGGCGTCCAGTAGGACGTCGACGTCCTCGGGCTCGTCGGGCGGCTCGATGGCCTCGATCTTGCCCACCGACAGCTCCTCGAAGGCAATGGAGAGCGGCTTGCGGGAGGTCGACGTGATCTGCGGCGGAATGGAGGCACCGAGGCCCTCACCCAACTGGCCGAAGTACGAGTTGATCTGTCGGGAGCGCTTGGCGCTCACCGTGACCAGGCGGAACTTGGAGTCCGCGGCCTCCAGGAGGCCTTCGATCGGGGGGTTGACCATGCTGTCGTGACGCTGCACCGGGGATTCCTCTCTCCGTGGCTGTCGATGGTTCGTAGACGTCCAGTTCCGGAGACGAAACAGGCGTCATGGCGACCCCGGAGACGGGCCGACCGGACCCCAACGGTACCAGCGGTCCGGCCGGTTCAGGCTCCGGCGCGTGCTGCGTCGACCAGGCCCCTGACCTCGGCGATCGCCGCCTCCAGGTCGTCGTTCACCACCCGCTGGTAGCCCAGGGCCTCGGCCTCGGCCCGCTCACGGCCAGCCTCGGCGATGCGCTGTTCGGCCCGATCGGGACCGTCGCCCCGCCCAAGCAGGCGCCTGCGGAGTTCGTCGTCGTCGGGAGCGTCCACGAACAGGCACAACGCATCGGATCGATGCTCCAGCACCTGGCGACCGCCGGCCACGTCGATCTCCAGGAGCAGGTCCCGGTCGTCGGACGCGTCGGGCACCGGCGTGCCGTAGGCCCGATCCAGGAACTCGTTCCACTCCAGGAAGCCCCCGGCCGCCAACCGCTCGTCGAACTCGGCCCGGGTCACGAAGACGTAGGCGTCATCCGCGTCGTCGACCCGACGCTCACGGGTGGTCCAGGAGCGACTCAGTGCCAACCGGGGGTCGCCGTCGACCAGGGCCCGGGCGATGGTTCCCTTTCCGGCACCTCCGGGACCCGACAGGACCACGATCAGCACGGTGGTGCTCCGGGTCGGCGGCGGCCGGCGGGCGGCTCAGCCGAAGCGGGAGACCAGTTCGGCGCGCTGCTGGGTGCCGAGGCCCCGCAGCCGGCGACTGTCGCTGATGCCCACGTCGTCCATGGTCCGACGGGCCTTCACCTTGCCCAGCTTGGGCAGGGACTCCAGCACGGCCAGCACCTTCATCTTGGCCAGGATGACATCGTCGTCGGCCTGGGCCAGGAGTTCGGACAACGACAGCGAACCCATCTTGAGGCGCTCCTTGACCTCGGCCCGGACCCGTCGGGCCTCGGCTGCCTTGGCCAGAGCGGCGCGTCGTTGTTCGTCGGTGAGTTCGGGGAGTCCTGCCATGGGCCGGACCCTAGTGGGGGCCACGCCCCCAGGTGGGACGATCCACCCGACGGCCGCTCAGGCCCGCCCCCCGGCCAGGTGGGCCACCAGGTCGGTGGCCGCCACCACGGGGTCCGGCGCGGCGGTCACGGCCCGACCCACCACCAGGAGGTCGGCCCCGGCGTCCAACGCGTCCCCGGGCGAGGCCACCCGGGCCTGGTCGTGGACGTCGCCACCGGGCATGCGGATGCCCGGCACGACCCGGACCAGTCGATCGGCCCACGGCTCGGTGACCACCAGATCCGGCGCCGCACAGACGATGCCGGCACAACCGGAGGCGGCCGCCAGTTCGCAGCGCTCCTCGAGCACCGACCGGCCGGCGGTCTCGTCGCTGGTCAGGACGGTGACGCCCAGCACCCCGGGTGCCTCGGCACCCACCGCGGCCGCCCCCTCGGCCATGGACTCCACGGCGGCTCGCAGCATCGCCCCACCCCCCGAGGTGTGCACCGTCACCCACCGCGCCCCCGAGGAACCCAGCACCCGGGCCGCGCTGCCGACCGTGTTGGGGATGTCGTGCAGCTTCAGGTCGCAGAACACCCGGAATCCGTCGTCGACGAAGAGCGCCACGGCATCCGGCCCGGCCGCCGAGAACAACTCCAGGCCGACCTTGACCGTGCCGAACCACGGGGCGAGGGTCGCCGCGGTCCGTCGGGCGGCCACCAGGTCGTCGGTGTCGAGCACCAGACAGAGCGCATCACGGAGGTGCGCCGGGGCACCGTCGCCGAACGTCGCCGCGTCGGTCCCCCCGTCGGTGGTGGACGGTTCATCCATGGGCTGCTCCGATCAACTCGTCCAGTCGGGTCACCCCACGACGGTCGCACCATCGACCCAGGTCCCGCAGGATCCGGGCCGGGGCACGCGGGTCAGCGAACGTCGCCGTCCCCACCTGGACCGCGGTGGCCCCGGCCAACAGGAACTGCACGGCGTCCTCAGCTGAGGCCACCCCGCCGACCCCGATGATGGGGACGTCGCCGAGGGCCTCCCGGGTGTCGAACACGGCCCGCACGGCCACCGGACGGATGGCCGGCCCCGACAGGCCGCCACGACCCGCTCCGAGGAGGGGCCGGCGGGTCTCGGTGTCGATCACCATGCCCAGGACGGTGTTGGCCACCGTCACCGCCTCGGCCCCCGCGGCGATCGCCGCGGCCGCCATGTCGGGCAGTTCAGGCGTGTTGGGGCTCAACTTGGCCCACCGTGGCCGCCGGGCCGCTCCGGCGGCCTCGACCACCTCGGTGGTGGCTGACGCCGAGTGGGCGAAGAGCGCCCGACGGTCCTCCAGGTTGGGACACGAGGCGTTGACCTCGACGGCCACCACCACCTCGGGTGCGTCCGAGAGCAGTTGGGCGGCCCGGGCGAACTCCTCGACGGTGCGTCCCCAGATGCTGGCCACCACACGGGCACCGGTGGCCGCCAGGCCCGGCAGGTCGTGTTCCAGCCAGGCCTCGACGCCCGGGCCCTGCAGGCCCACGCTGTTGACCATGCCGGCCGGCGTGGCATGCACCCGGGGGGCCGGGTTGCCGGCCCACGGCTCGGCGTGCAGCGACTTGACGA
>CAYWBE010000038.1:0-11575 GCA_964456295.1 uncultured Candidatus Nemicrothrix sp. | reverse complement strand
CCAGCACGACGGCCAGCCACAGCGCCCCGGAGTTGAGGGCGTCCTCGGCGGTCGACAGGTCGTCACCGGGATGCCGGAGGTGGAAGACCGCGTGGGGCAGGGAGAACGCCAGGTAGCCGATGGTGGCGATGATGGTGACGTCGCGTCGGAGGACCAGCCCGGCCAGGAGCAGCAGCAGGCCGGTGGCGAAGAGCCCGGCACCGGTGTCGAAGGCCAGGTGCTCGTTGAACGGCGGTAGTGCCGACACCACCCTGGGGGACCAGCCGGGGAAGTCCTCGTACCAGCTCGCTGGCGAGGCCATGGCCCAACATCCGGAGACGACGTTCGGTACGGCCAGACCGATCAGGATCGACCGCTTCCAGATTCGTGACACGACCCGCTCCCTGGCTCAGGCCGGACTGCTGGGAGCAACGACCACCAGGACCCCGGAGGTCAGGAGCACCTCGGCGGTCGGTCCGGTCATCCGGTTGGACAGGCCGAGCCCCGCTCCGGGGGAGAGGGTCGCGTCGGAGAGGGGCCAGGCCAGGCCCGATGTGGTCACTCCGCCCGCCGGCCCACCGACGGCCAACAGGCTGACCAGGTCGTCGGGAGCGCCGTCGACCACCACCCGGTCCCGGACCACCCAGGCCCGGGCGCCGTCAATCCGGGCGTCGAGCCGTAGCTCGGCCCACCGCCCGCCGGCCAGGACCAGCAGGTTGCCCAGGGCGTGGTCGACCCGGCCGGCCATCGTGCCCACCACGGTGGCCGAGTCCATGCCGGCGTCGAGCACGGTGGCCAACGCCAGTTCCAGGTCGGTCTCGTCCTTGTCGACCGGGTGGCGCTGCACGCGCCCGGTGGCCGCGACGCCGTCCGCACTGGCCGAGTCAAGGTCGCCGACCAGCAGGTCCACGGTGATGCCCAGGTGGCGGGCGTTGTCGATGCCCTCGTCGGCGGCGACCACCAGGTCGGCCGCCGGGCGGGCCCCCGGGCCCCGGGGAACGGGGCCGCCGGACACGATCAGGGCGTGGCCACCGGTCACCGGGCATCCCCGTCCACCCGGACCGTCCAGCGACCGGCCCGACAGGTCAGGTCCAGTTCCAGGCCGTAGCAGTCCGACAGCATCCGGGCCGTCAGGACCTCGCCGAGCGGCCCGGCGGCCACCGTCCGTCCGGCATCGAGGAGTAGCGCGTGGGTGAAGCCCGGCGGGATCTCCTCCACGTGGTGGGTGACCTGGACCATCGGGGGCGTCGCCGGGTCGGTGGCCAGGTCGGCCAGGGTGGCCACCAACTCCTCCCGGCCTCCCAGGTCCAGCCCGGCGGTCGGCTCGTCCAGGAGGAGCAGGTCTGGGTCGACCATCAGGGTCCGGGCCAGCAGGACCCGCTGGCGCTCCCCGGACGACAGGGCACCGAAGCGGTGGTCGGCCCGGTGGCCGCAGCCCATCCGCTTCAGCAGATCCCGAGCGCGGGCGCGGTCCCCGTCGTCGTAGTGGTGCCACCAGGGTTCGAGGGCGCCGTGTCGGGCGGTCATGACCACGTCGGCCGCCGGCAGGTCCGCTCGGAAGGCGTCGGCGAGGGAGGCCGACGCGTAGCCGATCCGGGTACGGAGCGACCGGACGTCGGTCCGACCCAACTCGTTGCCCAGCACCCGGACGGTGCCGGTGGTGGGGTGGAGGTGCAGCCCGGCGACCCGCAGGAGGGTGCTCTTGCCCGATCCGTTGGGGCCCAGCACCACCCAGTGCTCTCCGGTCCGGATCCGCCAGTCGATGCCGGTCAGGAGTTTGGTGCCGCCTGTCGTACGGTCCACCCCGACCAGTTCCAGGACGGGATCGCCGGTGCCCGGGGTCATGCTGTCGACCTTAGGGCTCGGAGTCGGGTCGATCGCCGGTCAGGGTGCCGGTCAGACCAGGGACCGGATGACCAGGTACAGGGCGATGGTTCCGGACAGCACGTACACCGTCGGCGCCAGCCAGCGGCCGTCGAGCACGTGTCGGAGGCGGTTGCTCAGGGCCACGCCGACCAGCAGCGAGGGCAGGAGGCATGCGGCCAGCAGCAGGTCCCTCACCCCGAACTCGCCGGCCGCAGCGAGCACGGTCAACGAGATGGACGTCCCGATGAAGAAGAAGGCGTTCATGGTGGCCCGGATCTCCGGGCCCGACGAGCCGTCCAGGACCAGGGCGATGGGCGGGCCACCGACGGCCACCGAGGTGCCCATGAAGCCGCTCAGCCCGCCGGCCCCCATGAGCGTCCACGGCGTCCGGGCGGCGTGGACGCCCGAGACCTTGAGGGCGACGCCGACCAGCAGGAGTGATCCGAACAGCAGTCCCAGACGGTCCTCGGAGACGGTGGCCAAGGCCCAGGCGCCGAGCAGGACCCCGGGCACCCGGCCGATCAGTGCCCACCGCAGGACCGTCCGGTCGATGGCCCCGTGCTCCCGCCATGCGAACAGGGCACAGAGCACCGGGTTCAGCAGGAGGACGGGACCGGGCACGAAGTCGGGGGCGGCCAGTGCGAGGATCGGTACGGCGAACAGCCCCGCGCCGAATCCCAGCACCCCCTGGATGGTGCACCCGACGGTGAACACCACCAGGCCGATGATGATCTCGACGAGGCTCATCGACCGCCGGCTGCGTGCCGCTCCCATGTCCCGACCATGGCCGCATACCGTCCGCCGAGGGCCAGCAGTTCGGCATGGGTCCCGTGTTCGACGATCCGACCGTCGTCCACCACGGCCACCCGGTCGGCCCGCATGGCCGTGGCCAGACGGTGGGCGATGAGGATCGCCGTACGTCCCTCGAGGACCTGGTCCAGTGCAGCCTCGATCACCGACTCGGACTGGAGGTCGAGGTTCGAGGTGGCCTCGTCGAGCACCAGGACCCGGGGGCGGGCCAGGAAGGCCCGGGCCAGGGCCACGAGCTGACGCTCCCCGGCCGACAGTGACGCGCCCCGCTCGTGGATGGGGGTGTCGATCCCGTCGGGCAGGTGGTCCAGCAGCGCCCCGAGGCCGACGGCCCGGCAGGCCCCGAGCACCTCGGCGGGGGTGGCCTCCGGACGGGAGAACGACACGTTGTCGGCGATCGTCCCGTTGAACAGGAAGGGCTCCTGGGGGACCACGCCCAGTTGCCGCCGCAGCGAGGCGATGCCGACGTCGCGGAGGTCGTGGCCATCGATGGTGACGTGGCCGAACGTGGGGTCGTGGAACCGGGTGACCAGCTTGGCGATGGTCGACTTGCCGGCTCCGGTCGGGCCGACCACGGCCAGCACCTCGCCGGGCTCGAGCTCCAGGTCGACGTCCCGGAGAACGAGGTGGTCGGCGTCGTAGCCGAACGTCACCGCATCGAGGCGGATCCGTCCCTCGATCGGGGGCAGGTCCACGGCGTCGGGTCGCTCGGCCACCGTCGGTTCGGTGCCCAGCAGCTCACGCAGCTTCAGGACCGCGGCGCTGCCCTGCTGGTACTGGTTGTAGAGCTGGACGAGGGTCTGGACCGGGGCGAAGAAGGAGGTCAGGAACAGGAGGAAGGCGGCGAGTTCGCCGATGGTGACCTCGCCACGCAGCACCATCCGCCCGCCGACCAGGAGCACCACGGCCTGGGCGATGATTCCGATGGACTCGGTGCCCGGCCCGAACAGCGCCTGGGCCCGACCGGTGTACAGGTTGGCGTCCAGGTGGGCGTCGATGATCCGCTGGTGGCGGGCCACGTCGTGGTCCCGGCGGCCGAATGCCGTGATGACCCGGATGCCGGCCAGGCTCTCGGCCAGATTGGACAGGACGTCGGCGATCCGGTCCCGCACCCGCAGGTACCCGATGTGGGACACCCGACGGAACCACAGCGTGCACACCACGTTGACCGGGATCACGGTCAGGAGGCAGACCAGGGCCAGCCCGGGGTGGAGGACCACCAGGTAGGTGGTGATGACGACCAGCGTCATGCCCTGGACGACGAAGCTGACCAGGCCCTCCTGGAGCAGGGTGGTCAGGGCCTCGATGTCGCTGGTCATCCGGGTCATCAGGACGCCCGACTTCTCGTTGGTGAAGAAGTCCAGCGACTGGCGCTGGTAGTGGCTGAAGACGCGGATCCGGAGGTCGTAGACGAGGCGTTCGCCCAGTCGCCCGGTGAAGCGGGTCCGGAGGAAGGAGGCGCCCGTCGAGAACAGGACGGCTCCCAGGTAGGCCATGGCCACCGTGGCCAGGACCCCGGTGTCGCCGGCCAGGACGCCCTGGTCGATGCCGGTCCGGGTGAGCAGCGGCCCCACGTGGAGGAGGCCCGTCTCCACGACCACCAGGAGGAGGGCCACCACCAGACCCCCGGCGTGGGGGGCCAGGAACGTCCGGAGGCCGAACGGCCGGCGGTCCCAGTCGGAGTGGGAGAACGACACCGGGGGCTCCGGGTGGTCGGGTTCATCTCGGAGGGCGTCGGAGATCCGGTCCCTCAGCTCGTCGGGTACCTCGGCGTAGGGCAGGCCGGCCTGGGCGTTGGCCTGGCCCGACGACGGGCCGGCGAAGAAGCCGTGGCCGCCCATCAGTGGGTACCCCCGTCCGGTCCTGCCTCGGCACCGGCCCGGTCCGGGTCGCCCCCGGCCTGGGTGAGGATCGCCGAGTAGCGGGGTTCGGTGGCCAGCAGGTGGGCGTGTGTGCCGTCGGCGACCACCCGGCCGCCGTCGACCAGCACGACCCGGTCGGCGAGGCTGATCGTGGACAGGCGGTGGGCGATGACGATGGTGGTCCGGTCGGCCATCAGGTCGACCAGCCCCCGGTGGATGGCCTCCTCGGTCTGTACGTCGATGGCGCTCGTGGCATCGTCGAGGATCAGGACCCGGGGATCGGTGAGCACGGTGCGGGCCAGGGCGATCCGTTGGCGCTGGCCTCCCGAGAGGGTGTAGCCCCGCTCGCCGACCACCTCGTCGTAGCCGTCGTCCAACTCGGCGATGAAGCCGTCGGCCCGGGAGATCCGGGCCGCGGCCTCCACGTCGGGTCGGCTGGCGTCGGGTCGACCGAAGGCCACGTTGTCGTGCAGGCTCTCGGAGAACAGGAACGACTCGTCGGGTACGAGGCTGACGGTGTGTCGGAGGCCGGCCAGGGTGCGGTCCCGGACGTCGATGCCATCGACCAGCACCGAGCCACCCGTCACGTCGTAGAAGCGGGGGAGCAGACGGGCCACGGTGGACTTGCCGCAACCGGTGCGGCCGACGATGGCCAATGTCTCGCCCGGTTCCACCACCAGGTTGAACCCGTCGAGGACCAGTGGTCCGGGGCCCCCTTCCGTCCCGTTCCCGTTGGAGGCCGCTGAGGAGGGGTAGCCGAACGTCACGTCACGGAACTCCACCCGGCCGAGGTGTGCCGAGTCCGGGTCGGGTTCGCGTGCGCCGGGCCGGTCCACGATGGCCGGCTCCTCATCGAGGATCTCGTAGATCCGCAGCGACGAGGCGGCGGCCCGTTGGGACTGGATGAGCACGAAGCCGAACATCCGGAACGGCATGGCGATCATCGTCACGTAGCCGCTGAAGGCCAGCAGGGACCCCACCCCGACCTGCCCGTCGATGGCCAGATGGCCGCCGTAGAGGAGCACCAGGGCCATGCCGAGGCGGGGGAGGGCCTCGATGAGTGGGTTGAAGCGGGCCCGGGCCTCGACGAGGGCCGTGGCGGCCCAGCGGAGCCGGTCGGCGGCCCGGGCCAACAGGGCGATCTGGTCGTACTCGGCGGCGAATGACTTCACGACCCGGGTCCCGTTCACGTTCTCGTCGACCACCATGGCCACCTCGGCCATCCGCCCCTGGGTCACCCACGAGAGGGGGAACACCCGGTCACGCAACTGCTGGCCGAGCAGGA
The DNA here is from genome assembly GCA_964456295.1 of uncultured Candidatus Nemicrothrix sp. Taxonomy (GTDB): domain Bacteria; phylum Actinomycetota; class Acidimicrobiia; order Acidimicrobiales; family MedAcidi-G1; genus UBA9410. The sequence continues at coordinate 5,773 of CAYWBE010000038.1, read as the reverse complement.
ACACCAGCGGCATGGTGGACACGGTGACCAGGGTCAGGGGCACGTGGATGCTGAGCATGAACCCGAGGGCCATCAGGAAGCTGGCCACCGACAGCCCAGCCAGGGGGCCGAAGGCCAGCAGGAGCTGGATGGAACGGATGTCGGAGTTGGCCCGGGAGATGACCTCGCCGGCCGCCACCCGGTCGTAGAAGGAGAACGAGAGGCGGGTCAGGTGCTGGTAGACGGCATCCCGCAGGTCGGTCTCGATGCGGCAGGCCGTGCCGAAGAGCAGGTACCGGTAGGTGAACCGCAGGGCGAACGATGCGGTGGCCATGACCACCAGGAGCACCACGTGCCACCGCAGGTCATCGAGGGCCGCCGACCCCCCGAGTTCGCCCAGCGACCGGTCCACGGCCCGCCGGAGGACCATGGGAACCGACACCTGGAGGGCGAGGCCGCTGATGCCGGTGGCCAGCACCACGGCGAAGGTGGCCCGGCGGGCGGCGATGACCGGGAGCAGGCGGCGGAACCAGCCCCTGGAGGCATCGGGATGGATCCGGGGGGTCGTCCTCGTGGAGGCCACCGGGTCAGGTGGCGCCGGCGGCCCGGGCGGCCCGGATGGCATCGCCGAACCGACTGAGGTTCTCGATGAGCGGCGTCGGATCGCCGGCGTTCACGTGGGCGCCGAGGCGGGTGAGCCGGTCGGCCACCGCCTGATCGGCCACGGCGAGGGTGCGGCGACCTGCCGCGGTGAGGTGGTGGACGACCCGACGGCCATCGTCGGGATCGCGGTGGCGCTCCACGAGCCCCCGCTCGTCCAGGCCGTCCATCAGGGCGGTGATCGACGGTCGACTGACCGAGAGTCGATCGGCGAGGTCCGACGGGGCGGCACCACCCTCATCGAGGAACACGAGCACCCGGTACTGGGAGAGGCTGAGATCGTGATCGGTCAGGGGGATGGTGATCTGGCGGGCCAACTTGGCCGCGGCCCGGGCCGCGGCGATCTCACGGGAGGCGGGTGGGTCGGAGAGGGGCTCCTCCATGATGATTAGAGTATCGAACTACTTCTGGAGGCTCCCATCGGGTGGGAACGTCCGGACCGATGACCCGACCGGGCATCGCTAGCCTTCCTCCTGATGTCCACGTCAACGGGTCTGCTGGCCATCGTCGGGTTGCTGGCCGCCAACGCGTTCTTCGTGGCGGCCGAGTTCGGCCTGGTGGCCGTCGACCGGGCCCGGATCGAGGCGGCGGCCGCCGAGGGCGATGCGGGAGCCCGACGGATCGGGACGCTGCTGGGACGCCTCACGGTGCACCTCTCCGGAGCCCAGTTCGGCATCACCGTTTCAGCCCTGATGCTGGGCTTCGTGGCCGAGCCGACGGTGGCGAGGATCCTCACCGGCGATTCGCATCCGACGGGCCCGTCGGTGGTGGTGGCCATCCTCGTGGCCACCGTCCTGCACCTCGTGATCGGCGAGCAGGTGCCCCGCTACCTGGCGTTGGCGGCTCCCGAGCGGGTGGTCCGGGCCCTGGCGCCGGCCGTGACACTGTTCGGCATCGTCGGTCGACCGGTGGTCGCCCTGCTGGATGGCTCGGCCAACCTGGTGGTCCGACGCCTGGGGGTCACCCCACGGTCAGACCTGGACCCGTCGCACACCCTGGATGAGATCGGGGACCTGATCCGGACGTCCTCGGACGAGACCCTCGACGCCGAGGACGTGGCCCTGCTGACCCGTTCGATCCGGATGGCCGACAAGGTGGCGGCTGATGTCCTGGTGCCACGGCTGGACGTCCATGCGTTGGAGGTCGGCTCGGTGGGTGTGGACCTGCTGGCTGAGGCAAACCGGACGGGGTGCTCGCGGTTCCCGGTGGTCGACGGCGACCTGGACCACGTAGCCGGGGTGGTGCACGTCAAGGCGCTACTGGAGGTGCCCCGCGACGGCCGGGACGGAGTGCCGGTGGTCGACCTCATGGCCCCCGCGCTGGCCGTGCCTGAGACCCGGATGCTGGGTGGGCTGCTGGAGGACCTGTGGGGTGCCCGGGCGGCCATGGCCGTGGTGGTCGACGAGCACGGTGGCACAGCGGGCATCGTCACCGAGGAGGACGTGCTCGAGGAGCTGATCGGCGAGATCGACGATGACCTGTTCGACCTCACCGGGCGGCGTCCGCCACTACCCAGGACCAAGGTCGACGGCCTGGGCAGCACGGTGGTGCCGGGTCGGCTCGGGCCCGATGACGTCCACGAGGCGACGGGCCTGACCATGCCCGACGGTCCGTACGAGACGCTGGCCGGCTTCGTCCTGGATCGCCTGGGTCGGATTCCCCAGGTCACCGAGATGGTCGAGTACGACGGCTGGCGCATCGAGGTGCTGGCCGTGGACGGTCGCCGGATCGTGACCCTCCGGGTGGTGGCCCCGTCCCGACCGGTCGACCACCCCGGAGCACCCGGCAGACCCGGTGGGGAGGTGCGGTGATCGTCCTCTCGCTCGGGCTCGTGGTGGTCCTCGTGGCGGTCAACGCACTGTTCGTGGCGACCGAGTTCGCCCTGCTGGCAGCCCGTCCGACGCACCTGTCGGATGCCGCGGCAGCCGGTTCGCGGGCAGCCGGACGGGCCCTGCGGGCCCAACGCGACCTCCGACTCCAGATGTCGGGGGCCCAGCTGGGCATCACCCTGAGCAGCATCGCCCTGGGCATCCTGGCCGAGCCGGCCATCGGGGGGATGCTGGCGGGTGCGTTCTCGGCGGTGGGGCTACCGGAAGGGGCGGTGGATACCGCTTCGTGGGTGGTGGCCATCGGCCTGGCGGCCGTCTCGCAGATGCTGTTCGGGGAGCTGGTGCCCAAGAACCTGGCCATCGCCGAGCCGGAGCGCACGATCCGCCTGACGGTCGGCCTCCACGGCGCCTTCGTGGCCGTGGTGCGGCCGCTGGTCGTGGTGCTGGACCGGATCTCGGCCCTGCTGGTGCGGTTGTGCGGGTTGCGGGCCGTCGACGAACTGGACCGGGCGGTCGGAGCGCCCGAGTTGGCGTCGATGCTGGAGGCCTCGCGGCGGGAGGGGCTGATCGACGGGTTCGAGCATGACCTGCTGTCAGGGGCGCTGGACCTGGGTCGGCGGACGGCTGCTTCGGTGATGGTGCCCCGGGCCGACGTGGTGGCCGTGGACCGGTGGGCGCCGGTCCACGAGGTGGAGCGGGTGCTCGCCGGATCGGGCCACAGCCGTCTTCCATTGACCGGGCCGGACGGCGGGCTCCTCGGAATGGTGCATGCCCGCTCGGTCCTGCGGCTACCGGCCGGGGCACAGGATGACACCCTGACCACCGAGGAGGTCAGGACCATGGCCGTGCTGCCCCCGGACCGACCGTTGGACGAGGTGCTCCACCACTTCCTGCGGGAACGCATCCGGTTGGCCGCGGTGGTCGGAGCGACCGGATGGGTCGGGGTCGTGTCCCTGGAGGACGTCCTTGAAGAGCTGGTCGGCGACATCCGCGACGAGACCGATCCCGACCCTGGCCTGCACGGGGAGCGCCACGTCGGCCCTGATTCGGGCAATGGTGCAGACGATCGGACCACCACCGACTGAGTGGGACGAACCGACACCACGAGCGCGCGATCGACCACGGTCAGTGGTCACGGGTCCATCAGGGGTCGGAGGCCCACCGGTAGGATTCCCGGGTGCATCGCCGCCTCGCGGTAGCCGTCGCGCTCGTCGCCCTGGCCGCCGCCCTCCTCCCGACCGCCGTCCAGGCCGCGCCCCGCGTTCCCCTCTCGGGTGAGGACGCCTCTGAATCGGTCGTGTTCATCAGCGATCCGTCCCAGGACCTGGTGATCGACCGGGTGACCGGGCTGCTGCCGTTGATCACAGCGGCTGCCGACGTGCTGCCCCTGGCTTCTGATGGCATCGCCACGGCCAGTCGACGGTTGAGCGACATGGTGGATCTCGTGGTGGACGCCCGCATGCGACACCGCTCGGCGGTCCGGGCGTTCGCCGCGGCGAATCGACTGGTGGCCGACAACGTGTGGGACGCCGCGTATCTCCAGTCGGGATACGACGAGTCCCTCGACGGCATCTCCCGCACCCAGCGGGTCCGGCTCGAGCGCGAAGCCCGGGAACGTCGCAACCGGTCGGCGGTGGTTCGCCAGGCCACGTCGACGGAATGGGTGTGTCCCGTCGGCGGCCGGACCAAGTTCCGGGACTCATGGGGCGAGCGACGGTCCGGCAACCGGCGGCACGACGGAGTGGACCTCGTTGGCCTACGGAACGTGCCGATCCTCGCTCCGGTGGACGGCACGGTCACCCACCGGTGGGACACCATCGGCGGCTGGTCGTTCGACCTGGTGGCCACCGACGGCGACTTCTACTTCGGGACCCACATGGCCGGGCTGGGCAGGTCGGGCGAGGTCAGTGCGGGCGACGTGATCGGTTCCATGGGGGCCACCGGAAACGCCCGGGGCGTCCACCTCCACTTCGAGTACCACCCGGGAGGTCGCGGGAACTCGGTGAACCCGTATCCGATCGTGGATGCCCGGTGCACCGACCGGACGCCGATCGGGACATCGCTCTACGACTGAGTGGCCGCTACGACCGAGTGGCCTCTGCGACTGGGTGGTCCGTCCGGCGGACGGGACTGACGGGTCGTCAGGCGCCGATGGCGTGGTACCCGCCGTCGACGTGGACCATCTCGCCGGTGGTCGCCGGGAACCAGTCCGACAGCAGGGCCACGCACGCCCGGGCCACCGGTTCGGTGTCGTTGACGTCCCATCCCAGGGGGGAGCGCGTCTCCCAGGCATCCTCGAACTCGGTGAAGCCGGGGATGCTCTTGGCGGCGATGGTCCGGATCGGGCCGGCAGCCACCATGTTCACCCGGATGCCATCCGGACCGAGGCCACGGGCCAGGTAGCGCGACGCCGACTCGAGCGCCGCCTTGGCCACGCCCATCCAGTTGTAGGCCGGCCAGGCGAACCGGGCGTCGAAGTCGAGGCCCACGATGGAGCCGCCCCCGGTCATGAGCGGTGCCACGACCTCGGCCACCGTCTTGAGCGAGTAGGCGGAGATCTCCATGGCGACGGACACGTCGGACCACTGGGCGGCCATGAAGTCCTCGCCCAGGCAGACCTCGGGGGCGAAGCCGATGGCGTGCAGCGCGCCGTCCACCCGACCCCACCGCTCGGCGAGGTGGGCCCGGAGCGCCTCGGCCTGCTCGGCCGAGGTCACGTCGAACTCAAGTACCTCGGCCTCGACGGGGAGCTTGCGGGCCGTTCGCTCGGTGAGCCGTAGGCCCCGCCCGGCGCCGGTCAGGATGACCTCAGCCCCCTGCTCCTGGGCCAACCGTGCCACGGCGAAGGCCAGGGAGGCATCGGTCAGCACGCCGGTGATCAGCAGATTCTTGTCGTCCAGGATGCCCACGGGGGATCCGTCCTTTTCGTCGGGGGCTCGTCGGGGAACCGGTTCGGAGGCTACCGGACGGCTCCGGTAGCCTCGCTTGATGGAGATTGGACTGCTCGGAGCCACCGGCCCCGCGGGGCGTGCCCTGGCAGTCCGCCTGGCCGACGTCGGACATGACGTCGTAGTGGGGTCGCGTTCGAAGTACCGGGCCATGGAGGTCTGCGACAAGATCCTCGACCAGTGGCCCGACCGCTCGCTGAGCATCCGGTCGTCGGACAACGCAGGCGCCGCGGATGCCGAGGTGGTGGTGATTGCCACACCGTGGGATGCCGCGGCGGCCACCGCCCGCTCGGTCGCCGACCACCTGCACCGCAAGGTGGTGATCTGCATGTCCAACGCCATCGCCCAGGTGGCCGG
>CAYWBE010000037.1:0-11704 GCA_964456295.1 uncultured Candidatus Nemicrothrix sp. | reverse complement strand
GGCATCATCCACACCGACTGGCCGGTGATGATCCCCGAGGGGGGTCGCACCTCCTACCTTGGCGACGTGCTGGCCGTGGTCGTCGCCGACGACCGGGAGACGGCCCGTCGGGCCGCCGCCCTGGTGGACGTGGAGTACGTGCCGCTGACCGTCTACAGCGATCCCGTGGTGGCCGTGGCCGCCGAAGAGGACGCCGTCTGGGAGTTGGACGGCAACGTGCTGTCGGTCTCGACCTACGCCCGTGGCGATGCCGAGGCCGCCCTGACCGGCTCGGCCCACGTGGTCGAGGAGGTCTTCCAGACCCAACGGATCGAGCACGCCTTCGTGGAGCCCGAGTCGACGCTGGCCGTGCCGATCGACACCGGTGACGGTGAGGCGGGCCTGTACGTGTACTCGGGCGGCCAGGGGGTGTGGGACGACCGGAACCAGATCGCCTCGGTACTCGACGTCGACACGTCGAGGGTCACCGTGGAGCTGGTGTCCAACGGCGGGGCGTTCGGCGGCAAGGAGGACATGTCCAACCAGGCCCATGCGGCGCTCGCCGCCTGGCTGACCGGTCGACCGGTCCGGTGCACCCTGTCGCGTGAGGAATCGCTCCTCATGCACCCCAAGCGGCACCCCATCCGCATGGCCTACCGGGCCGGTTGCGACGCCGACGGCCACCTCACCGGCCTGTGGATCCGGATGATCGGCGATTCGGGCCCGTACGCCTCGGTGGGCATGAAGGTCCTGGAGCGGGCCGCCGGCCACGCCAGCGGTCCCTACGTGGTGCCGGCCATCGACGTGGAGGCCACCGCGGTACGCACCAACAGCCCGGTCTGTGGGGCCTTCCGGGGCTTCGGGGCCAACCAGGCCCAGTTCGCCATGGAGGGGGTGATGGACCGCCTCGCCGCGCGGGTCGGCATCTCGGGATGGGAGATCCGCAGCCGCAACGTGGTCACCCCGGGAGCGGTGTGGGGCCCCGGGCAGGTCATGGACGACGGCTGCCTGGGCGCCCGGGCCTGCCTGGACGAGGTGAAGGAGGCCTACGACGAGGCGGTGGCCGCTGGGCTCCCCATCGGCGTGGGCCTCGGGCTGAAGAACTCCGGCCTGGGCAACGGGTTCAAGGAGATCGCCCGGGCCGTGGTGCACTTCCGGACCGATGGTCGGGTCGAGGTGCGGCACTGCTGGACCGAGATGGGACAGGGGGTGCACACCGTCGCCCTGCAGGTGGCCGTGGAGGAACTGGGCGTGGACCCCGACCTGGTGGACGTCATCGTCGACACCACCCGCGAACTGGGTGCCGGCCAGACCACCGGCAGCCGGGGCACCCTGATGGGTGCCGGCTCGGTGGCCGACGCCTGCCGCAACGCGGTGGCCGACGGCTGTCGGACCGGCATCGACTACGAGGGCGAGTACCGGGTCGACTGGACCAACTCGCTCAACGACGGCCTCGAGCATCCGATCATCCACTCCACCTTCGGCTACGCCGCCCAGCTGGTCGTCCTGGACCCGGAGACCGGTGGCGTGGACCGGGTGGTGGCCGCCCACGACGTGGGCCGGGCCGTGAACCCGATGCTGTGCGAGGGCCAGGTGGAGGGGGCGGTGCACATGGGCCTGGGCTACGCCCTCACCGAGGGTTTCCCGGCCGACGACCAGGGGCGTCCCCGCAACGACACCCTGCGCAGCCTCGGGATCATCCGACCCAAGGACATGCCCGATGTCGACGTCCGGCTCGTGGAGTCGCCCCAACCCGATGCCCCCTACGGCATCAAGGGGGTGGGGGAGATCGGCCTGGTGCCCACCGCCGGGGCGGTGGCTGCCGCCCTGCAGGCCCATGACGGGGACTGGCGCCATTCGTTGCCCATGGCCGCTCCCGAACAGCAGGAACACTGGGCCGACTGGGACGGGCGCTGATCCCCGTGGACGCGGACGTGGACGCCGTCGGCTCGGCCCGGACCGGGATGGGTGACCATGGGGCGACCACGCCGGGGCTGGTGTGCGCGCACCACCACCTGTATTCGGCCCTGGCCCGGGGCATGCCTGCCCCGCCCCGCACGCCCGACGGCTTCCTGGACATCCTCGAACTGGTCTGGTGGCGTCTCGACCGGGCGTTGGACCTGGAGTCCATCCGGTGGTCGGCCATGCTGGGCGCCGTCGAGGCCCTGGAGCGGGGCTGCACGGCGATCATCGACCACCACGAGTCGCCTGAGGCCATCGAGGGGTCCCTGGACGTCATCGCCGAGGCGTGCGCGGCGGTGGGCGTCCGGGTGTCGTGCGCCTACGGGATCACCGACCGTCACGGCCCGGACGGGGCCCGTCGGGGCCTGGCCGAGAACGAGCGCTACCTACGGGCCGGAGGCCGCGGGATGGTGGGCGTGCACGCCGCCTTCACCTGCACCGACGCCAGCCTCGAGGCGGCCGCCAGCCTGGCCACCGAGCTCGGCGTGGGCGTCCACGTCCACGTGGCCGAGGGCGGGGCCGACGTGGGGGTGGCCGACCGGCTGCGCCGCTTGGCCACCGATGACTGGCTGCTCGTCCACGGCGTGCACCTCGACGACGACCACGGCCTGGCCGGGACCATCGTGCACAACCCCCGCTCCAACATGAACAACGCGGTGGGGTACGCCCGACCGGCCCGCTTCGCCAATCCGGTGGCCCTGGGCACCGACGGCATCGGGGCCGACATGCTCGACGAGTTCCGCCTGGCCTACGTCCGCCATCGCGAGGACGACGTGACCGCCACGCCCGAGGGCGCCTGGGGGTGGTTGGCCACCGGCTGGGACCTCTTCCCGGAGGCCCGTCACGACCGGGTCGTCTGGGGACCCGCTGCCCCGGTCGACACCCCGATGGACCCGTGGCGTATGGCCTTCACCACCGGGGTCGGCCCCCGGACCGTGGAGGTGGACGGCGAGGTGGTGCTGACCGATGGTCGGCCCACCCGGGTGGATGCCGAGGAGGTCCGGGCCCGGGCCGCCGAGGAGGCGGTGCGCCTGCACCGGCGCCTGGAGGGGATCTGAACGATGATGCGAGCGAGGAGAGGGACATGACCCGACTGGCCATCTACCTGCAGGATGCCCACCCCATCGGCGAGGCGATGGAGTACGCCACCTATGCCGAGCAGCGGGGCTTCGAAGCCGTGTGGCAGGCCGACTCGCGGCTCGTGCGTGATGCCGTGGTGCCCATGGCGGCCTTCGCCACCTGCACCGAGACGCTCAAGATCGGCTCCGGGGTTGTCGACTGCTGGACCCGCAACCCGGCCCGCCTGGCGTCCACCTTCTCCACGCTGGACGACCTGGCGCCGGGACGGATGATCCTGGGCATCGGGGCGTGGTGGGAGCCGCTGGCCACCAAGGTCGGCGTGCAGCGGCGCCGGCCGTTGAAGGCCATGCGGGAGATCGTCGAGGCGTGTCGACTGCTGCTGGCCGACGAGACGGTGACCTACGACGGCGAGTTCGTGCAGCTCGACGGGGTGGAACTGGACTACGTGTACCAGGAGCGCCGCCCCAAGGACGTGCCCATCTACATCGGCGCCACCGGCGACCGGATGCTGGAGCTGACCGGGGAGATCGCCGACGGTGTGGTGCTGAACTACCTGGTGTCGCCCGAGTACAACCGTCGGGCCATGGATCGCCTGGCCGACGGGGCGGCCCGGGCCGGCCGATCGGTCGACGACCTGGACCGACCGCAGTTGGTGGTGTGCTCGGTGGCCGAGACCCGTGCCGAGGCCCTCGACGGGGCCCGCCTCATGGTGACGCAGTACCTGGGCCAGCAGCCCCACATCATGAAGGCCTCCGGCGTGCCCGAGTCGCTGCTCGAGGAGATCGGCCGGGTCCTGACCTGGCCGGCGACCCACGATCAGGTGGTGGAGGCGTCCCGACTGGTGCCCGACGACGTCGTGCAGATGATCTGTGCGGCCGGCACGGCCGACGAGGTCCGGGAGAAGGTGGCCCAGTACATGGCCGACGGGTGTACCTGCCCGATCCTGTATCCGCTGGGCCCCGACGTCCGGTTGATGATCGATACCTTCGCCGACTGGAGGCCGTGAGCGTGATCGACGGGTCGGGCCGCACCGTCCTGCGGGGGGCCCGCCATCCGGGGGACGTGGCCGTCGTCGACGGTCGGATCACCGCGGTGGGCACCGTGGCCCCGGAACCGGGCGACGTGGTGGTCCGTTGTGACGGTGACGTGGTGACCGCTGGGCTCGTCAACACCCACCATCACCTGTACCAGTGGATGACCCGGGGTCGGGCCACCGGGTGTGACCTGTTCCAGTGGCTGGTCGAGCTCTACCCCGTGTGGGGTCGCCTGTCGGTCGACGACGTGCGGGCCGCGGCCCTCGTCGGGTTGTCGGAGCTGGCGGCCACCGGTTGCACCACGGCGTCGGACCACCACTACCTGGTGCCCGGTGGCGACGACACGGTGTTCGACGCCATCGTGGACGCGGCCCGGGCGGTGGGCATCCGCCTCCACCTGTCGAGGGGGTCCATGGACCTCGGGGAGAGCGCCGGTGGGCTGCCACCGGACCACGTGGTCGAGGACCGGGACGCCATCCTGGCCTCCACCGAATCGGTGATCGCCCGCCACCACGACGGCGACATGGTGCACGTCACCGTCGCCCCGTGCAGCCCGTTCTCGGTGACCACCGAACTCATGGTGGAGTCCGCTGAGCTGGCCCGCCGCCACGGCCTGCGCCTCCACACCCACCTGTGCGAGACGGTCGCCGAGCAGCACCACTGCCTGGAGCGGTTCGGACGGCGTCCCGTGGAGATGCTGGATTCATGGGGCTGGGTGGGCGACGACGTCTGGCTGGCCCACGGCATCCACATCGACGACGGCGAGATGGCCCGCCTGGGGGCGGCCGGCACGGGGATCGCCCACTGTCCGTCGTCCAACGCCCGCCTGGCCGCGGGGATGTGTCGGGTGACCGACCTGCGGGCCGCCGGTTGTCCGGTGGGCCTGGGCGTCGACGGAGTGGCGTCCAACGAGGTCGGGGGCCTGTTCCCGGAACTGCGTCAGGCGTTGTACACGGCCCGGCTCCGCGAGCTGCGTCCGGACGCGCTGATGCCGGCCGAGGTGCTGGAGATCGCCACGGCGGGGGGCGCCGACTGCCTCGGGATGGACGACGCCGGCCGCCTGGCGGTGGGCATGCGGGCCGACCTGGCGGTGTGGCCCGGCGACGACCTGGGCGACGTGCCCGACCCGGTGGCTGGGCTGGTCCTGGGTCCCGATCGCCGGGTCCGCCACCTGCTGGTCGGGGGTCGACCGGTGGTGGCCGACGGGTCGCTCATCGGCGTCGACCTTCCCGGTGCCCACCGGGACCTGGCCCTGCGGGCTGCCCGCCTCTGGGGCTGATCGTCGCCGACCGTTCCGGATGACGGAGGGCCGGCGGTGGGCCATGATGGGCTGATGTCCACGGTCGCCGAGTTCACCATCGAACCCTTCGTCCAGGGCGACCCCGGTCCGCACGTCCGGGCGGCCATCGAGGTCGCCGAGGCGGCTGGGCTGGATGTCGAGGTGGGTCCGTTCGGGACCTCCGTGGAGGGTGGATCGGCTGCCGTCCTGGACGCCGTGGACGCCGTGGTGCGGGCCGCGGTGGCCAACGGTGCGACCCGGATCAGCCTGCAGTTGACGGTGGGTTCCTGACCGGCGACCCGGATTGTCACCGAGGTGGAGCGGGGCGACGGTTGGTGCAATAGGGTCGGGCCGTCGTCCGGGCTCTTGGTGGGTCGCGTGGACCCGGACCGGGGCGACCGGAGGAGAAAAATGATGCGACGCCGAATTGCCGGCCTGTTGGCCGTAGTCCTGAGCCTGACGCTGGTGGCCACCGCCTGCGGTTCCGACGAGGAGGACGCCACCAAGGCGGCCTTCATCTACGTGGGACCGGTCGGAGACGCCGGCTGGACCTACGCCCACGACCAGGGCCGGCAGGCTGCGGCCGCCGAGACCGGTGTGGAGACGGCGTTCGTCGAGGCCGTGCCGGAGGGCACCGCCGACTTCGGCAACCACGTCCGCGACTTCATCGACCAGGGCTTCAGCGTCATCATCGGTACGTCGTTCGGGTACATGGACGACATGGAGGCCCTGGCCGGCGAGTTCCCGGATGTCGTGTTCGACCACGTCTCCGGCTACAAGGCCAACGGCACCAACTTCGGCAACACCTTCGGTCGTATGTACGAGCCCCGGTACCTGTCGGGCATGGTCGCCGGTTCGGCTACCTCGTCGAACCTGATCGGCTACGTGGCCGCCTTCCCGATTCCCGAGGTCATCCGGGGCATCAACGCCTTCACCCTCGGCGCCCAGGAGACCAACCCCGACGTCCAGGTCGAGGTGGTGTGGACCAGCACCTGGTTCGATCCGGTGGTCGAGGGTGACTCGGCCCAGGCCCTGCTCGACAAGGGTGCCGACGTGATCGCCATGCACCAGGACTCCACGGCGGCCGGAGAGAAGGCCGAGGCTGCGGGTGCCCGTTGGGTGGCCTACAACTCGGACATGAGCGCCCACGCTCCGGCAGCCCACCTGACGGCTCCGGTGTGGAACTGGGGCCCGCGTTACGCCGAGATCATCGAGCAGGCCACGGCCGGCACCTACGCGGGTGGCTACTACTGGGGTTCGATGGCCGACGGCATCGTCGACCTGGCGCCCATCGCCTCCGACGTGGACGCCTCGGTGGTCGCCGCGGTGGCCGAGCGCCGGCAGCAGATCATCGACGGTGCGTTCCACCCGTTCCAGGGTCCGATCAACGCCCAGGACGGGAGCGTCCTGGTGGCGGCCGGGGAGACCATGGCCGACGGGGACATGCTCGGCATCGGCGTGTTCGTCGAGGGGGTCATCGGCTCCGCCAGTTGATCGTCAGCAACCTGACGCCCGTTCCCTGAGGGGACCGGACGCGGCGCCGGCGGGGTCGACCCGCCGGCGCCGTCATGTCCGGCCCTCTGATACACGGGGGCGGCCGGACCCCTCACCATGAGCGACACCCCCATCTCGACCGGATCCGTGGAGGCGACCGCCGGCGAACGGCCCGCGGTCGAGCTGCTGGACGTCTGGAAGCGCTTTCCCGGCGTGGTGGCCAATGCCGGCGCCCACCTGCGGGTCCGTCGGGGCAGCGTGCACGCCGTGCTCGGCGAGAACGGTGCCGGCAAGTCGACGCTGATGAACGTGCTGTCCGGGGTGTACCGACCAGACGAGGGCGAGGTGAGGATCGACGGCACCCCCCACCATTTCCGGACCCCGGCCGATGCGCTGGCCGCCGGGGTGGGGATGGTCCACCAGGAGTTCCGCCTCGTGCCGTCGTTCACGGTGGCCGAGAACGTGGTGCTGGGGGCCTGTGACCGGATCGTGCGTCGGTCGGCGGTCGAATCAGCGGTCGGGGCGTTGGCCGACCGCTTCGGCCTGGCCACCGAGCCGGACCGACCGGTGTGGCAGCTCTCCATGGGGGAGCGGCAGCGGGTCGAGATCCTCAAGGCCCTCTGGCGCGACGCTCGGATCCTCGTCCTGGACGAGCCGACCGCCGTCCTCACCCCGCAGGAGGCCGACGAGCTGGGTGTCGTCCTCCGGCACATGGCCGACGACGGTCGCACCGTGGTGTTCATCAGCCACAAGCTCCACGAGGTGACGGGGTTCTGTGACGAGGCCACCGTGCTCCGGGGTGGGCGGACGGTGGCCGCGTCGCTGTCGGTGGCCGACAGCGACGCCACCGAATTGGCCGGTCTCATGGTCGGTGCCTCGCCGGTCATCACCGAACGACCCCCGGCGCGCCAGGCCGCCGAGGTGCTGCTCGAGGTGGAGGGCCTCCGCTGTCCGGACGACCGTGGTCTGGCGGCCCTCGACGGCCTGGACCTGAGGGTGCGTTCCGGGGAGATCGTGGGCATCGCCGGGGTGGCCGGCAACGGCCAGCGGGAGATGGCCCAGGCCATCGCCGGCCTACGGTCCGTGGAGGCGGGGACGATCCGCCTGTGCGGGAAGGACCGGACCGACGCCACCCCGCGACAGCGGTTCGCCGACGGCCTGGGCTACATCCCGGAGGACCGGCTGGGCGTGGGGCTGGCGCCCCGGCTCAGCGTGACCGACAACGCGGTCCTGCGGACCTACGGCAGGCACCGTCGTGGTCCGTTCCTCGATGCGGCCGCGGCCACCAGCCACTGTCAATCCCTCGTCGACCGGTTCGGCGTCCGGACCGGTCCGTTGGCCGAACCCATCGCCGGGTTGTCGGGTGGCAACCTGCAACGCCTCCTGGTGGGCCGCGAGCTGGTGGGCGGTCCCCGGGTCGTGGTGGCCGCCCAACCCACGAGGGGCCTGGACGTGCAGGGGGTGAAGGCCATCCAGGACCTGTTGGTGGCCGAGCGGGAGGCCGGAGCGGCGGTCCTGCTGGTCTCCGAGGACCTCGATGAGCTGCTGACGCTGGCCGACCGTCTCCTGGTCATGCACGCCGGCCGCATCGTGGCCGGGTTCGACCCGGAGTCGGCCGAGCGCCACGTCATCGGCGAGGCCATGATCGGCCACGTCGCCGACGCGACAGCGTCGTCCCGTGGGGCAGGGGCCGACTGATGGGACGACCGGTGCTGGTGCGGCGGGAACAGGTCCTTCGGGGTGGTCAGCCGTTGGCCTTCGCCATCGGCCTCGGCGTGGCCCTCGTGGTGGGCCTGGTCCTCCTCGTGGGTTCGGGGCACGACCCGTTGCGGGTCTACGAGCGGATGTTCGAGGCTTCCCTGGGCGACCCCCGGGCGTGGTCGGTGACGTTGAACCGGGCGGTGCCGCTGGGGCTGGCCGGTCTCGCGGTGGCCGTGGCCGGATCCATGGGACTCTGGAACATCGGGGCCGAGGGCCAGATCATGGCCGGGGCCATCGGTGCTGCGTGGGTGGCCCGCATCGGCGGCGAGTGGCCGTCGCCCGTCCTCATCACGGCCATGCTGGCCGCGGCGATCCTCGGCGGGGGGCTGCTGGCCCTCGGCCCGGCAGTGGCCCGGGCCCGGATCGGGGTGAACGAGATCATCACCACCCTGATGCTCAACGAGGTGGCCATCCGCCTCGTGCAGTGGCTGGTCCACGGCCACTGGAAGGACCCGGGGTCCAACAACTTCCCGCTGGCCCCGATGCTGCCCGACAACGCCCGGTTGCCCGGCCTGTTCGAGCGGGCCCACTTCGGGGTGGTGCTGGCCGCGGTGGTCATCGCCCTGTTCGGCGTAGCGGCCAGTCGGACGGCGTGGGGCTACGAACTACGGGTGGCCGGGTCGTCGGGAGCCACGGCCCGGTATGCCGGCATCTCGTTCGAGCGGAAGGTCATGACGGTCCTCATCCTCTCGGGAGGCGTGGCCGGGTTCGCCGGAGGCATCGAGTTGAGTGGCGCCGCTGACCGGATCACCGAGGGTCTCTCCAACGGCTTCGGCTTCGCCGGGATCATCGTGGCTGCCCTGGCCCTGATGCGCCCGTCGGGGGTTGCCGCGGTGGCCGTCCTGTTCGGGGCGGTCCAGATCGGTGGCCAGAGCATCCAGACCATGGGCGTCTCGTCGTCGGTGTCGACCATCCTCCAGGCCCTGATCCTGTTCGGGGCCATCGCCGCCGGAGTGCTGAGTCGCTACCGGGTCGAGATGGTGGCTGCCGACGGGCCTGCCAGCGGGCCCGTCGACGGCGTTGCCGATGGGGCCGAGGAGGCATCGTGACCGAGGCCTCGATGATCGGCCTGTTGGAGGCCACGGTGTCCTTCGGGGCGCTCTTGTACCTGGCCGCCCTGGGCGAGATGGTGGCCGAGAAGGCGGGCATCCTGAACCTCGGGGTGGAGGGGATGATGGCCATGGGTGCGGTCACCGGCTTCGCCGTGGCCCTCCAGACCGGGAACCCGTGGGTGGCCCTGATCGCCGCGGTGGCCGCCGGTGCCCTGATCGGCCTGCTCCACGGGTTCTTCACCGTGGTACTCGGCGCCGAACAGGTGGTGTCGGGCCTCTCTCTGACCATCCTGGGACTCGGCCTGTCGGCCTACGTGGGGCGCGGTTCGGTAGGCCAACCGGCGGGCGCCGAACTGGTCGGCGTGGACTGGGGCCCGTTGAGCGACATCCCGTGGGCGGGTCCGGTGCTGTTCGCCCAGTCGCCCCTCGTCTATCTGGCCGTCATCGCCGGGTTCGTGGCCTGGTTCGTGCTGTGGCGGACCCGTCTGGGTCTCGCCGTGCGGGCCGCTGGGGAGTCGGCGTCCACTGCGGACGCCGCCGGCCATTCGGTGGCCGGCATCCGACTCGCCGCAGTGGCCGTGGGTGGTGGTTTGGCCGGGGCGGCCGGTGCCTACCTGACGCTCTCGTTGACCCCCCAGTGGGCCGAGGGCATCGTGGCCGGTCGCGGCTGGATCGCCGTGGCCCTGGTGATCTTCGGGGCGTGGCGCCCCGGTCGGGTGGCCGCCGGGGCGCTCCTGTTCGGCCTGACCCTGGCGCTGAAGACCCGTCTCCAGACCTTCGGTGTGGACTTCTCGCCCATCCTGTTGTCGATGCTGCCCTACGTGCTGACTGTGGGGGTGCTGGTCGCCATTTCGATCCGTTCCCGGAACCGTCCATCGCCGGCGCCGGCCGCCCTGGGGATCGCCTACCGACGCGAGGAGCGCTGAGGCGTCAGGTCCGCTCCACGCCGGTGAGGAGGAGTACGACCTCTTCGGAGGCATCGATGCATCCGTCACGCCGGGCAGCCAGCAGGCCGGCCAGGCCGGCCGTGCCGGTCGGGTCGGCGGACACCGTGGTGTGGGTCCGGACCAGGCGGTGGGCCTCGACCACGTCGGATTCGGGTGCCACCACCGGGCCGCCGGGCGTCGGTCCGAACAGCATGTCGTGGACGACCGGGCGCCAGTCGTAGGCCACGTCGTCGAGGATCCCGGTGGCCGCCGACCCCGGGTCGTCCCAGGGCCACATGTGTGTGCCGTCCGGCTCAGCGAGGGCCTCTCGGGGGTCGGGGGCCTCGGCCACCCGGTTGAAGGCCCGGGCCAGCGGGGCGCAGCCCTCGGTCTGGACGGCGACCAGTGGGGGTCGGGCGCCCGCCAGGACGGTCGGGCCACCCAGGTCCACGGCGTCGGTCAACGCGGCGACGGTGCTGGCGGCCAGGGCGGCGCCCCCCACCTGGACCAGGAGGCGGGTGGGGGAGCGGTCATGGTCGGTGAGCCCGGCGGCCAACTCGAAGCCCAGGGTGCGGCCTCCGTCGAGGGTCCACGGCGCCTCGGTGCCCTGGCAGGTGAACGGGACGGCCCCGTCGGCCACCAGTTCACGGAATCGGAGGATGCACGGATCGCCGGCCTCGCCGTCACGGCGTTGACAGACCCGGACGTCGGCTCCGAGGTCGTCGAGCCGGTCCAGGATCGTCCCGTCGGCCCACGCGGGCACGTTCACGGCCAGCGGCCGGCCGGCGGCCCGGGCCACCACGGCGGCGGCCAGCGCCGCGTTGCCGCACGACGAGATGGCCAGCGTCGTGTCGTGGGGGACCTCGTCGACCGCCAGGTGGAGGGCCAGGCCGAACAGGTGGCGGGCCTTGTGGCTGCCCGAGACGTTGCCCGTCTCGTCCTTGGCCCAGATGCCGCCGGTCTGGCCCACGGCCTCAGCCAGGGCCACCTGTCGGACCAGCGGTGTGGTCCGGAAGCCATGTCCGTCGACGGCGGCCACCGCGTCGTCGAGGCGGCGGACCAGGTCCACGTAGTGGCCATCGGTCCATCCGGCGGCCAGCGCCCGGTGGTGGGACCACAGCAGGGTCCGGAAGGCCA
>CAYWBE010000036.1:0-11759 GCA_964456295.1 uncultured Candidatus Nemicrothrix sp. | reverse complement strand
ACTTCGTGTTCAGCCCCCACATCGCCAAGTCGGTGCTGTGGGAGACCAGCGGGCACCTCGACTTCTATGCCGACGGCATGTACCCGCCCATGGAGTTGGACGGCGCCAGCTACTACCCCAAGCCCATGAACTGCCCGTTCCACGTGGCGGTCTTCCAGAGTGGGCAGCGCAGCTACCGGGACCTGCCCCGCCGGTTCTTCGAGTTGGGGGCCGTGTACCGGTACGAGTTGTCGGGGGCCGTGCACGGCCTGCTCCGTAGCCGGGGCTTCACCCAGGACGACAGCCACATCTTCTGCACGCCGGACCAGATCCCCGGCGAGCTGGCATCGCTGCTGGAATTCACCCTCAGCGTGCTCCGGGCCTTCGGCTTCGAGGACTTCCAGGCCAAGCTCTCCACCCGTCCGACCGAGAAGTCGGTGGGCGACGATGCCCTGTGGGAGATGGCCACCGATGGGCTCCGCGACGCCCTGGAGTCGGCAGGGCTGGACTACGTGGTCGACGAGGGCGGTGGGGCGTTCTACGGCCCCAAGATCGACGTCGACATCACCGACGCCATCGGCCGGCCGTGGCAGCTGTCGACCATCCAGTTGGACTTCAACCTCCCCGAGCGCTTCGAGTTGGAGTACGTGGGTGCCGATGGCGGTCGACACCGACCGGTGATGATCCACCGGGCGCTGATGGGGTCGATCGAACGGTTCTTCGGCGTGCTGCTCGAGCACTACGCCGGGGCCTTCCCGTTGTGGCTGGCTCCCGAGCAGGTACGCGTACTGCCGGTGGCCGACGAGCACCAGGCGTACGCCGAGACGGTCCGGGACCGACTGGTGGCTGCCGGCCACCGGGCCACCGTTGACCCGGCAGACGAGCCGCTGGGCAAGCGGGTGCGGGCCGGCAAGGTGGCCAAGGTCCCTCATGTGCTGGTGGTGGGTGACGATGACGCGGCCAACGGCACGGTGGGCGACAACGCCCGGGGCGCCGACGGCCCGGAACGGGACCTGGCGGTCGACGCCTTCCTGGACCGCCTCAGCGACGCGGTGGCATCAGGCGCCCTGGTGGCCGGTTCGTCCGATGCCCATCCGGCGGGGGAGTCCACGTCCTGACCGGGTTGGACCGCCTGTGGGCCGGGTGGCGACACGCCTACGTGTCGGGGCTGGACGAGGGTACCGACGTGCACGCGGCCGGTATGCCCGTCCGCGACGAGGACGGCCGCACGTTGTTCGAGGTGCTGGCCGACGGCGACCACGATGATGAGGCGACGTTCGTCCTGCACCGGGGTCCGACCTGCTTCGCGGTGATGAACGCCTTCCCGTACACCAGCGGCCACCTCATGGTGCTGCCCCGGCGGGCGGTGGCCGACCTGGCAGGCCTCACCGACGAGGAGCACCTCGAACTCTGGGCCCTGGTCCGCGACGCGGTGGCCGCCGTGGAGGAGGCGTTCGATCCGGGTGGGGTCAACGTGGGCGTGAACCTCGGTCGTGCGGCAGGTGCCGGAATTCCCGGTCATCTGCACGTCCACGTGGTGCCCCGCTGGTCGGGGGACACCAACTTCACCACGACGGTGGCCAACGTCCGGGTGCTACCCGAGGCCCTGGGGGAGTCGTGGCGTCGCCTGAGGGAGGCCTGGCCGGGCTGACCGGTGGGGACCGACGGGTGCCCACTGAAGGGTTGTGCGATCCTGTGGGAGTGGGGACGATCGGGGTGCCCGGTGACGGGATCCGGTGGCAGGGAGCCTCGCTGGCCCGTTGGCCGGCGGTCCTGGCTGGCGCCATGGTGGTATGGCCGGTGCTCCTCGTCGCCCTGGTGCCCGCGGCCTGGCCTGCGTTGATCACCGCCCTGTGTGGTGCCCTCTTCGTGCTGCCGTTCCGTCGGATCGAGGTAGTGGTGGCCGAGGCGGGGGTGCAGGTGGCCTACGGCGACGGGGGGTGGATCCGACAGCGGTTCGGTCTCGAGCGGATCGACGGTGCCTCGGTGGAGCCGGCGTCGGCCTGGTGGCGGGGAGGACTCGGCTACCGGGGCAGCCTGAGGTTGCTGCGATGGGCGAGATCATCGAACCGTGCCGGGCCGTGCCTCCATCTCCGCCTGGACGGTGACCGCTCGTTCATCGTGTCGGTGGATGCCCCGGACGCCGCGTTGGGCGCGTTGGTCGCGCTGGGGGTACCGGAGGATCCGGGCCGGTGAAGGGCGCCGTTGGCCGGTGCCGGCCACTCGGAATCCCGGGAGTCGGGTTGGTCGTCGGTGGCCTCTTGGGCCTCGCCGCGGCCTGTGGGGGTGGGAGTGATCAGCCGCCGGCTGCCTTCGAGCCTGCACCTCTGGCCTGGGAGGTGTGCGACGGCATGGAGTGCGCCACCCTGGTCGTCCCCATGGACCACGCGGCACCCGCTGGACCGACCATCGAGGTGGCGGTGGCCAGGATCGAGGCCGTGGCCGAGCCGCGGATCGGGGTGCTGGTCCTGAACCCGGGTGGCCCGGGCGGCTCGGGCATCGAGATGCTGGAGTGGATGGGCCCGTACATCGCTGACCCCATGTTCCTCGGTCGGTTCGACCTCGTGGCCTTCGACCCGCGGGGGGTGGGGCGCAGCACCCGGATCTCGTGCATGGACGACCTCGATGATGAGATCACCGTGCTCGGACCCGACGTCGGCCTGGAGGAGGTGGTGGCCGACGCCGAGGAGGTGGTGGCCGACTGCCTCGAACACAGCGGCGAGCTGGCCCATCACGTGGGGACCAACGCGGTGGCCCGTGACATCGACCTGATCCGACGGGCCATGGGGGAGGAGGAGGTCTCGTACCTCGGGTACTCCTACGGGACCCGTCTGGGTGCGGTGTACGCGGCGTTGTTCGGTGGCCGGGTCCGAGCCATGGTCCTGGACGGTCCGGTTGACCCGGCTGAACGGGTGAGCCGGCCCAGCAGGGTCCAGGCCGATGGGTTCGAGGCGTCGTGGTCGGCGTTCGCCGAGACGTGCGATGCCGAACCGTCCTGCCCCCTGGGCCGACTGGGTGGCGCCGAGCAGGCGTTCGAGGACGCAGTGGCCGTGGTGGCGGAGGCGCCGATACCGGCGGGAGTCCGCCAGCTCACCCAGGGTGAGTTCTACCTCGCGGTGGCGACGGGCCTGTACTCACCGGCCACCTGGCCGGCGCTGGCCTACGGCCTGGAGGAACTGCTGGTCCGGGACACCGGCGAGGGGCTGCAGGAACTGGGGGACACACTGATCGGGCGCCAGGAGGACGGGTCCTACGACGGCTCCATGGATGCGTTGTTCCTGATCGACTGCGCCGACGATCCGGAACGTCCTCCGCCGGGAGAGGTGTTCGAGGCATCAGTGGCCATCGCCGACACCCTGGCCCACTTCGGGCCGGCGTTCGCTGGTTCCGTCGGGTGCCATCCGTTGCCCCCGGCGGTCGATCCCCTGCACATCGGGCCGGCCGACCTGTCGGTGCCGGCGGTGGTGGCGTATCTCGAGGGCGACCCAGCGACGCCGCCCACCTGGGCGACCGCCCTGGCTGAGGCGTTGGGCGATGCGGTGGTGATCTCCTCGAACGCCGAGGGGCACGGCGGCTACCTGACCAACTCGTGGTGCCTGACCGAGCCGATCACCAGCTACCTGGTGGACCTCGTCGTTCCGGAGGACGGTTGGTCCTGCAGGGAACCCGACTGAGATCCGGCGGCCCGGCCAGCGGGGTGGAGCGACGCAGACCCTGGAATCGGGAATCATTCCCAATGAGTGTCATGCCCGGCGCTCGCCCCACGGAGGACCGGCGCGGTGGAGTTCCTGACCGAACCCGAGATGCAGCGTGCCCTGGTCGCCGCCCTGTTGACGGTGGTCGCCACGCCGGTGGACGGGAGCAGCAGTGGAGTTCAGCCGGCGAGCAGGCCGGCCTGATCGGTGGTGAGGTGGCCGGCGGCGTGCATCCAGCCGATGGTGTCGGTCAGCGTCTGGGTGATGGTGTGGGCAGGGAAGCCGAATGCGTCGGTTGCGCTCCGCTGGTCCACGGACCGCAGGCCACCGGCCCGGGCGTTGTCCACGGTCAGGCGGGCCGTCTCGGCGGTCAGGGGCATCCTCGTACCGGTGGCCCTCGCCACCAGGTCGCAGACCGTGCCCCCCAGCGTGATCGTCCAGAGCGGGCTGGCCATGATGCGGACCCGGCGACCGGTGAGTTCGGCGGCCATGCCCAGCATCTCGGCCATGGGGTGGACGTGGCCGGCCAGCAGGTGTCGGGCCGGGGCTCGACCGCCGGAGAGCGAGCCAACGCAGACGGCCGCCACGTCGCGCACGTCGACGAAGCCGAACCGGATGGACCGGGGCATGGCCGTGGTGCGCATCCGGACCCAGTCGCGCATGGTGGCCATCGAGTCGCTCAACTCGGGGCTGGGGTCCAGCGGCCCGAGGATTCCGCCCGGGCAGACCACGACCACCGGATGGCCGGCCTCCTGGAGGCCCACCGCAGCAGCGTCGGCGGCGATCTTGGATCCTGTGTAGGCGCCGGATTCCGGCCCGACGGGGCTGGATGGGTCGATCTCGGTGAGGGAGGCGGCGTACACCCCCATGGACGAGAGGTGGACGATCCGTTCCAGGCCCCGGTCGGCGGCCTCGGTCAGGATCACCGTGGTAGACGCCGGGTTCACGTTCCTCATGGCCTCGGCCTGACGGGGATCGAGGCTGAACACGGCGCCGGCGTGGATGAGGCCGTCGACCCCGTCCACCGAGTCCCGGAGCCGGTCGTGGTCGGTCAGGTCGGCTTCGAAGATCTCGGCGGCGTCGGTCGGCAGGCCGTGGAGGGCCAGGGTCGATCGGGCCTTGTCCGGGCTGCGGACCACCATGCGGACGTCGTGTCCGGCGGCCAACGCGGTGGCCGTGCAGTGTGAACCGACGAGCCCTGTCGCTCCCGTGATGGCCACCCGCACGACGTGTCTCCCGTTCCTCGTCCGGGGCGATCCTAGATTCGGTGGTGGATGGGAATGGTCTGGCAGCATGTCGCGATGGCACGCTCCGGAAGGTCCTCACCGGTCGTGGTGTCCGTCCTGGTGGCTGTCACCCTGGTCGGAGCGGCGCTCGGCGGGCTGATGGAGGCCAGCGCCGTGGTGTTCCTCCTGGTCCTCGGAGGGTTCACGGCGGCCATGGCGGCGGCCGCCGACCGGTACCACCGGAGGTGAGGGGACGGGCCGACAGGCTGGGGGCCTGACCCACCGGACCGGCTCTGTTACCGTCCGCGGGCCGTCAGACCGCCAGATACCAGTCCGCCAGACAGGAGAGCATCCGATGCCGCACAGCGTCCGGGCCGTGGTGGCCCGATCCAAGGGAGCACCGGTGGCCATCGAGACCATCGAGGTGCCCGACCCCGGTCCCGGGGAGGTCCTGGTGGCCGTGAAGGCCTGCGGGGTCTGCCACACCGACCTCCACTACCGGGAGGGGGCGATCAACGACGAGTTCCCGTTCCTGCTCGGCCACGAGGCAGCCGGCATCGTCGAAGAGGTGGGCCCCGACGTGACCGAGGTGGCCGTCGGCGACTTCGTGATCCTCAACTGGCGGGCCGTGTGCGGCCAGTGTCGCTCCTGCCTGCGGGGCCGACCGTGGTACTGCTTCGCCACCCACAACGCCGTCCAGAAGATGACCCTCGACGGCGTGGAGCTGTCGCCGGCCCTGGGCATCGGAGCGTTCGCCGAAAAGACGCTGGTGGCTGCCGGCCAGGCCACCAAGGTGGACCCGGCGGCCCCACCCGAGGTGGCGGGCCTCATCGGGTGCGGCGTGATGGCCGGCCTGGGGGCCGCCATGAACACCGGGAACGTGGGCCGGGGTGACTCCGTCGCCGTCTTCGGCTGCGGCGGGGTGGGCGACGCGGCCATCGCCGGAGCGCACCTGGCCGGGGCCCACACCATCGTGGCCGTGGACCTCGACGACCGGAAGCTGGAGATGGCCCGGGAGTTCGGTGCCACCCACACGGTCAACTCGTCCACGGAGGATCCGGTGGAGGCCATCCGGGCCGTCACCGGAGGCAACGGCGTGGACGTGGCCATCGAGGCGGTGGGCCTGCCCGTCACCTACCAGCAGGCCTTCAACGCCCGTGACCTGGCCGGCACCGTCGTCCTGGTCGGGGTGCCCAACCCGGAGGCCACCCTCGAGCTGCCCATGATCGAGGTGTTCGGTCGGGGCGGGTCACTCAAGTCGTCGTGGTACGGGGACTGCCTGCCCAGCCGGGACTTCCCGATGCTGATCGACCTGTACCTGCAGGGGCGCCTGGACCTGGACCGGTTCGTGTCCGAGACGATCGCCCTGGACGAGGTCGAGGAGGCCTTCCACAAGATGGAACGCGGCGAGGTGCTGCGTTCGGTCGTGGTGCTCTGACCCGCCGATGGGCCTACGCGTCGACCGGGTGGTGACCAGCGGGGTCTTCTCGCTGGACGGTGAGGACTTCGACGTCGACAACAACATCTGGTTGGTCGGCGACGACCACGAGGTGGTGGTCATCGACGCGGCCCACGACCACCGGCCCATCGCCGCGGCGGTCGGTGGTCGGCGTGTCCGGGGGGTGCTGTGCACCCACGGCCACAACGACCACATCAACGCCGCGGTCGAGTTGGCCGAGACGGTCGATGCCCCGATCTGGCTGCATCCCGACGACGGGATGCTGTGGGACGTCGTCCATCCCGACCGCCGCATCGACGATCCACTGCGGGACGGCCTGGCCATCCCGTTGGGTGGAGACGACCTGACGATCCTGCACACCCCGGGCCACTCACCGGGAGGCTGCTGCATCCACGTTCCCACCCTGGGGGTCGTGTTCTCCGGCGACACGCTGTTCAACGGCGGTCCGGGGGCCACCGGGCGCTCGTTCTCGGACCGGGGGATCCTCGTGGAGAGCATCCGGTCGCGGCTGTTCGTGCTGGACAGGGAGACCGCCGTGCACACCGGGCACGGTGACTCCACGTCGATCGGAGACGAAGCCGATCGCCTGAATGCCGAATCCTGACCGGCAGGCCACGGTCTCGCCGTGGCGTACCTATGCACTGCTGGCCGGATCAGTGGTCGCTGCGTCGATGAACTACTCGGTGACCTTCGTGTCGTTCGGGGAGATCGGAGAGACGTTCGGGGCCGGGCCGGCGGCCACGTCGTGGGTTTTGAACGCCTTCGCCATCACGCTCTGTGCCCTGCTGGTTCCGTGCGGCTGGTTGTCGGACCGGTACGGGCGGCGCCGGATGTTCCTGGCGGGGGTGGCCCTGCTGGCCGTCGGGTCGGTGCTGGTGGCCGTCTCGCCGACGTTGCCGTTCCTGGTGGCGGCCCGCGTCGTGCAGGCCGCCGGGCTGGCCCTGGAGGGGCCGGCGGCCATGGCCATCCTCCTGGCGGCGTTCCCCGAGGAGCGTCGGAGCACGGCGGTGGGGGCCTTCGGAGGGTTGGGTGGCATCTCGCTCATTCTCGGACCGGTGGTCGGCGGCCTGGTCATCGATGCGGTGGGCTGGCGATGGACGTACGGCTTCAATACCCCGATCGCCCTGGTGACGGTGCTGCTCGGCCTGCGGTACCTGCCGTCGGACCGACCGGAGACCAGCGGGCAACGACGGACCCGCCCTGATCTGGTGGGTGTCCTCCTCCTCGTCGTCGGAGCAGCCGCCCTGGCCACCGGGGTGGTTCAGGCCGAGACGTGGGGCTGGACCGGGGCGGGCACCGTGGCGGCCCTGCTGGTCGCCCCGGTGGCCCTGGTGGGGGTGGTCGTCCGGTCGTCGGGGCGGGCCGACGCCATCGTGGACCTCGGCCTCTACCGGATCCGCTACTACCCACGGGGCAACGTCCTGGCCTTCCTGATCGCCGGGAACTTCGCCGGGACGTACCTGGCGCTCATCACCCTGCTGCTCGGACCGTGGGGCATGAGCCCGTCGGTCGCCGGGGCGACGCTGGCCGTCGTGCCACTGGTCGGTGGGCCGATGAGCTTCCTGAGCGGCCGTCTGGCCGACCGGTTCGGCCACCGACGGCTCATCGTCCCCGGTGGGCTGTGCATGGTGGTGGGTGCCCTGTGGTTCAGGTCCGGAGTGGGTGAGGTCAGCGACCTGTCGCTCTGGTTCCCGGCCGTGGGTCTGTACGCCCTGGGGATCGGGCTGGCCCATGCCAACAGTGCGTCGCTGGCCCTGCGGTTCGTCCCGGCGGCCTCGCTCGGACAGGCGGGTGCCACCAACCGGATCATGTCGGAGTTCGGCAGCGTGGTCAGCGTGGCCGTCGCCGTGGCCCTGCTGGTGGGGACCGACGATCCGGTCCAGGGGGCCCGGCGGGTGATGCTGATGCTGGCCGTGGTGGGTGCGGCCGGGGTGGTGGTGGCCCTTGGCGTGGACACCCGCCCCCGGCGGGACGGCGTGGGTGTAGGGGTCAGTCGAAGCCCAGCAGAGCCGGGGCCTCGTCGATGAACCGCAGTACTGATTCGGCCCGTTCCGGGTGGGGAACCCGGGCGGTGTCGCGGACGTCGCGGGACAGGATCAGGCGGTCCACCCCGAGGTCCTCGTAGCGCCGGACCAGGTCATGGTCCACGGGCTCGGCTGGCGACACGGAGACCACCACCTCGCCGAGTTCGGCCGGGCGCTCCAGTTCGTAACTGAGTCGTCGGAGTTCAGCCATGGCGGCGGCTGTCGACTCGAGAGTGGTCAGGAAGCCGAACCAGCCGTGGGCCCGTTGGACGACCCGGCGGAAGGTGGCCGGTGCCCCGCCACCCAGGTGGACGGGCGGACCGCCGGGCCGGGTGGGTCGGGGTGAGGCCTCCACCCCGTTCCAGGAGGTGAAGGGGCCGTCGAAGGTCGACTGGCCGCTCCACAGGGCCCGTAGGGCGTCGAGGTGGTCGTCGGTCCGGGCGCCCCGTTCGGTGAACGGCACGCCGACGGCGTCGAACTCGGCCGGGACGTAGCCCACGCCGAACCCGGCCTCCAGGCGGCCACCGGACAGGACGTCGATCGAGGCCAGCTCCTTGGCCAGGACGACGGGGTTGCGTTGGGGGAGGATCACGATGCCGGTGCCGAGCCGGATGGTCGCGGTGTGGGCGGCGAGGAATCCGAGCGACGCCACCTGGTCCACGAAGTGGGTGCCCGGAGGGACCGGTGATGGCGGCGCCTGCGGGTCGGCGACCACGACGTGTTCGCCGGTCCAGATGGATTCCCACCCGGCGTCCTCGGCGGCCCGGGCCACCTGCACCATGGTGTCGGGGTCGGCCAGGACGCCGGCGTTGACGCCGAAGAAGCCGAACCTCATCCGGTGTGCTCCGGTGGCCGTCCGGCGGCGGGTCGCCCAACCGTGGCGCCGAAGGCGTCGACCAGTTCGGCGAGGGTGTCCTCGGCCGCTGATCCGTCATCGGGGAGGGGGACGGAGATCCGGCAGTCGGTGACCCCGGCGGCGACCAGGTCGGGCGCGGCGGCCATGGTTCGGGCCACGTCCACCGTCCCATCGTCGGTCCGGACGGCGGGCAGGGTCCCCTGGACCTCATACGGACCGGTATCCAGGCTCATCGAGGCCTGGAGGTCACGCATTCGGGTGATGCCACCGACCACGTCGGCCCGGTCAGGCCCCCACGGGATCCAGCCACAGCCGAAGGTGGCCAGACGGCGGGCCGTCCGTCGGTTCACGGTGCCGCTGACCCAGATGGGCACGCCGGCCGGGTCGGCGGGGCCCGGCATGGCGTGGATGCCGTCGAACGCCAACTCGCCGCTGGCGTAGGTGGCCCGGTTCTCGGACCACAGGGCCCGACACACCTCGAGGCTGTGGTCCAGCAGGCGCCCGCGACCGTCGAAGTCCAGACCGGCCACCTCGTACTCGGCGGCCTGCCAGCCCACGCCGACCCCCAGGTCGAGGCGGCCACCGGACAGCACGTCGAGGGTGGCTGCCGTCTTGGCCAGCACGGCGGGACGACGCAGGGCGGCCAGGAGGATTCCTGTCTGGAGGCGGATCCGATCGGTCCGGGCGGCCAGCCAGGCAAGGGTGGTGAGCGGCTCCAGCCACGCGCCGTCGGGCCCGGTGGGTTGGCGGCCGTCCACGGTTCCGCCCCGGGACGGGTCGCCATAGGCCCCCAGGTCGTCGCCGAAGGCCACGTGGTCGGCCACGGCGAGGCGGTCGATGCCGGCCCGATCGGCGGCCACCGCATGATCGGAGAGCCGTTGCCAGTCGCCGGGCGGCTCGGCGGCGAAGTTGGCGACCTGGATGGAGAGGTGGGGGAGCGTCGTCGTGTCCGGTGCGGTCATCGTCGGAACCTCCCGAGGGCGGCGCGTCGTCGGTCCCGGAGAACGGTGGCCCGTTGTTGCGGCGTGATCCGGGCCCAGCGGTCGTCGAGATGGTCATCCAGCGATCCGACGGGGACGAGCGTGCACGTCGGGACGGGCTGACGGTCGGCCTGGTTCCAGCGGTACGTGATGCAACCCTGGGTGGAGCCGGTGGTGTCCAGCCAGTTGGCAATGCCCGGGTCCCGATGGGCGATGACGGCCCGGAACACCCCGTCGCCCGACACCACGGCCTGATGTCCGTTGAGGCTGGACTGGTGGTCCCACCAGTCCAGGGACTGGTACCAGACGTCGCCCAGTTGGATGCCCCAGTAGACACAGTCGGGGATCTCGACTTCCAGCAGGAGGGCCTCATCGTCGGCGATCCGGTACCAGGCCTGGCCGTAGCCCTGGTCCACGCTGCCTCCGAGGTCGGAGGTCGTGCCCTGGGCGGCCTGCACGTGGTCGAAGGAGTTGACCTCGCCGCGTGCCACGTGTGCGCCGCCGAAGTCGGCCCAGAAGGCCGTCATGTCGAGTACCTGGTCGACGGCCACCGCGAGGTGCCCGATCATCGCCTCGCCGGTCATGCGGCTGGGCGACGGCTCGGGGTCGAGGCATTCCAGGTGCAGGTCGGCGGGGACCTCCGTCTCCCAGTCGGAGAAGAACTGACGGATGATGAGGGTGCACCGCTCCGGGGGAAGCTCGAACCAGCAGCCGTCGGCCACCCCGTCGGGGGCGGGCCCGGCACCGAAGACCAGCTCGAAGCGTCCCTCGGCATCGGTCGACAGGTCGTCACCGTTGACGGCCAGGAACTGTCGGATGCCCCGTTCGGCGAAGTTGGTGGTCATGGCCGTGATGCCGAGGTAGCGGACCGACCCGATCGTCCCGGAGAGGCGGTAGGTCCTGGCCAGGTCGATCCGGGCCATCTGGTACAGCCCGTCGGGATTGTCCTGGCCGTTCTTGAACGGATGGAACCAGCCCAGTTGCGGGTGCTCGATGTCGCCACCCTCCAGCACCCGACCGGTGTCGCTGGCCAGCCGGCGGAGCAGGGCACGGAGGCCCTCGGCCCGATCGACGTCGTCGAACGGTCGGTCGGGGTCCAGGGCGATCTCCGCCCCGTCCTTCAGTCGGTCGCAGAAGGCATGCCACGCCAACCGCAGGTCGTTCTCGCTGGGTGGCCGAGGCATGGGGTGACCCTAACGAGGGACGTCGTCGGGGGCCGGATCGAACCGGTGGCCGGTGGGCTGGGCCGCTACCGTCTGGCCATGGCCCGATTCCGATTCCTGGAGCGGTGGCGGCGAGGCACCGAACCGGTGGTCGAGCGGGACCACATCGTGTTCGTCCTGTCCGGCGGTTCGGTCCGTGGCGCCGCCCAGGCGGGAATGATCCGGGTCCTCCTGGAGCACGGGATCGTTCCCGACGAGGTGGTCGGGGTGTCGGCGGGGGCGCTCAACGGCACCTTCCTGGCCGCCGAGCCGACCGTGGAGAGGGCCCGACGCCTCGAGGAGGTATGGCGCGACGTCGCCGACCGTCGCCCCATCCG
>CAYWBE010000035.1:0-11775 GCA_964456295.1 uncultured Candidatus Nemicrothrix sp. | reverse complement strand
CGCCTTGGACCCGGCAACAGATCCCGGTCTCTGGGTCGCAAGAAGCAGTGGCTCGACCTTCTCGCCCTTCAACTCCTCCGCAACGACCAGACACGGATGCTGCACCGTGAAAGTGTCAAACGCGAGAGCTCCGCCGCTCCACCCAGAGCAGCCTGACGCAGCCCACGGGCCGACCAGCGAAACCAGCCCGGACATGGCCAGCCCACCCCTCTGGTTAGATTCAGCCAACCCGTTTCCGCCCAAACCGGCCTGACGGGCACCCACCTGTACCCTGACCGTCGGTGGTCGACCGGGTTTCGCGCCGGGTTTCGCACCGCCGCCGGGTCGCTAGCTCATCGGGTAGAGCAGGGGACTTTTAATCCTCAGGTGCCGGGTTCGAGCCCCGGGCGACCCACCAGTTCAGTTGCCGCCCGCCGGTTCCCCTGACAGGGCACAGGGGTCGACGCCGCGCAGGGCCAGAACCCGCTCGACGGCCTCGTCCAGCCACCGTTCGTCCAGGGAACCGTCCTGCAACGCGGCCACCAGGCTCCACGCAGCGGGCACCACGTTGGCCAGACCACCGACCATCAGGAGGTCGGCACCGGCGATGAGGGCCAGGCGGGCCGCGGTGGGCACGTCGACCAGGTTGGCCACCGCCCCCATGGCCAGGTCGTCGGTGACCACCACTCCACCGAAACCCAGATCGTCACGCAACAACCCGGCGATGGCAGCCGGCGACAGGGTGGCCGGTGCCCCATCGGTCAGGCCGGGAACCACCAGGTGGCCCACCATGACCGCCGCCCCATCCGGGGTCAGGACGAAGGGCAGCAGGTCGACCTCCCAGAGCTCGTCCAACGGCGGTGCGGTGGCCACCTCGTCATGGCTGTCGGCGTTGGCCCGACCGTGCCCCGGGAAGTGCTTCACCACCGGCACCAGGCCACCGGCCAGGAGGCCCTCGGCGAAGGCGATGCCGTGGCTGGACACCACCTCGGGATCGTCGGAGAACGACCGGTCACCGATGCCCGGTGCCCCGCCCACGTCCAGCACCGGGGCGAGGACCACCGTGACCCCCAGATCGGCCAGGGCCCCGGCCCGTTCAGTGGCCAGGGACCGGACCTCGTCGACCGCCATCCGGGACATGTCGGCGGCCGACGGCATCGACCCCAGCACCATCTCGAACCGCTGGACCCGACCGCCCTCCTCGTCGACGGCCACCACCACCGGCCCGGTGGCCGAGGCGGCCTGCACCTCGGCCACGGCCACCGGGAAGCCGTCACCCACGTCTCCCACCACGACGAACCCGGCGACCAGGCCCCGACCGGCCAGGTCGGCGACCACCGGGAGTTCGGCCTGGGTGGCCATGGGCAGTAGTACCTGTCCGACCCGCATCCCCACCGGGAGTTCGGCCACGCACTCGGCCGCCGTGGGGCCGACCGGGACAGTCGTCGTGGACGTCGTGGTGGTGGTCGTGGACGTCGTGGTGGGCGCGACCGTGGTGGACACGACCACGGTGGTCGCCACCACCTCCGTCGTAGCCACCCCGGTGGTCACCACGGCCACGGTGCTCGACGTCGGCACGACCACCGGTCCGTCACCGCCACAGGCAACACACAGCAGCGCCAGCGCCGACACCACCGCCGGCCGACTGACAGCCGATACCCGGGACGTCCACATGGTGCCAGTGGACCACAGAACGTCGGACGACGAGGGTCGCCTACCGGAACCCGTGCCGGAGCGCCCCTAGCCTGCAGCCATGCGGATGATCCTGGTCATGCTCCTGACCGTCGTGACCATCCTCGGCGTGCTGGTCATCGGCCTGGGCGGCGGCCCCGCCGACGAGCCGGCCGTCCTCCCGGCCACACCGACCACGCTGGCCGCGGCCACCCCCGAGATGACGACCACCATCCCCGATGTCGGGTACGACACCACGTCGACGCCGTCGGTGGCAGCCTCGGGCGACGACGTCCTGGTGGCCGTGACCACCACCGCCGGAGCGATCGCCGAGAACCTCCCGACCCTGCCCCTGGGCACCCTGGCACCCATCGAGGGACTCGGCGTCCCCACCCTGGATGCCGCCTCGTCGGTCAGCACCGTCGGCATCGACCGCGTCATGTTCGGCATGACGCTCCACGACGCCCAGGTGGCCGCCGGCAGTCGATTCACGCCCATCACCCCGGTGGGCCACTGCTTCCTCGTCGTCCCGGAGGCCGGGCAGGCCGGCCTGACCTTCTGGGTGGTGGCCGGCACCGTCGAACGGGTCGACGTCGACACCCGCACCATCACCACGCGGTCGGGAGCCGGCATCGGCAACACCGAGGACCGCATCCGTGACCTGTTCGGCGAGCGGATCCACACCACCCCCCTCCCCGATGGCTCGGGCAACCTGCTCGCCTACATCCCCAAGGACGTCGCCGATGCCACCTACCGGGTGATGTTCGTATCCAACGGCATCCAGGTCACCCGGATGTGGGCCGGCCGACTCCCGTGGGCCGAGGAACTCGGCGGCTGCCCCGGCTGACCGACCCGGGGTGACCGCCGGCCGGTCAGTACCCCTCGGGCAGGTCGTGGACGTACCGGCCGCAACTGACGAACACCGCTCCGTACCCCATCCGCTGGCCCACCCCGGACTCCAGGTCCAGGCCACGCACCCACTCGATGGCTCCGGCACTGATCGTCCCGTCATGGACGAACACCTCCAGCGGGCCATCCAGCGACGCCTCGTAGAGGACCGACCCACCGATGGTCAGCCCCACGTAGGGCTGACCGAGGAACCCCTGGATCAGGGCCTCGACCGGCTGGCCGCTGTCGGGGTGCCGGCCCACCCCGATGGCCGCCACGTCGCCTGCCCCCGGCGAGTAGCACGTGAACTCCAGGTCGAACGACCGGTCACCGACCTGCACCCACCCGTTGGTCGGTGGTTCGGGATCGGCCGCCGCGGTCGTCGACGCCACCGACGTGGTGGTCGCCGTCGTCCCGGCGCCCGAACCGTCGGACCCGCACGAGGCCCCGACCACCAGTACCAGGGCCAGGGTGGCCAGCACCCGCAACGGACGGTCGGCCCATCTGGCACTCACCGGACGACCCCCACCCGGGCCGCCACCAACTCGACGATCCGGTCGTCGTGGCACCAGGCCTCCACCCCGTCAGGTACCGGGCCAGCGAGCCCCACGCCCCCGTCGTCATCGACCACCACGGCCACCTCTGCCCGACGCTCGAATGCCACCACCTCGGCCGATCCCCACCGGGCCTCCACGGCCTGCAGGGCCCCGCCCAGGTCGCAGGTAACCGCCGGGACCACCGGACCCACCTCGGGTCGGACCCCGGGAGTCGACCACCGACCGATCTCGTTCCACGATCCGGGACGTTGGGAAGCAGCCAGGCGCAACCCGGCAGAGCGGAGCCGTCGGACCAGGTCACGGCCCCGGACCGCCTCGGCCCCCAGTTCCAGGGCCCGTTCACGCACGTCGCTGCGCACGTCGTAGTGGTCACCCTGGAAGGACATCCGACGCAGGCCCAACCTCCGGGCGAACGCGTGGAGTTCCCCGACGCTGTCGTCGCTCACCAGGTGCGCCCATCGGGCGCCCCGCCAGGGCCATACGGCCTCATCGACCAGCACGGCCACACCGACGATGTTGCCCGACCCGCACCCCCCACCGCCAACGCCCGGACCGACACCCCGACCCGCACGGTGGGGTGCGAGACTCGCCACATGGCGCGTAGTTCCCGGCGGGACGACCTCGAGGCGGTGACCCTGCGGATCCCCGCGTTCCGACCGGTGGGCGACCTGCCCCGGGTCGGCCTGGCCTCCCTGCTGCGGATCCACCGGATCGAACCGTCGGAGATCGGCGATCTGGCATCGTCGGTCCAGGAACTGGCCGTGGAACTGTCCGACGCCGGGTCCGACGTGGTCATCGACTACCGGGTCTCGACCACCGAGGTGGCCATCGACATCACCGGCGACGGTCGCACCCTGCGACTCAGCGCAGCCCGCTCCTGAACGGCTGACCACCGGCCACCGCTACCCGACCTCCCGGCGCACCACCGCCCAGGTGGCCTCGCCGACCGTGGAGGTGATGGCCCGCCAACCACAGCCCGTGGCGGCCTCCAGTGCAGCCACCACCGCCTCGCAGGACAGGTGGATCGGCGTCTCCGGTCCCCGGCTGTTCACCCACACCACGCACCCGTCGGGAGCCAGGCACCGGTCCACCTCGGCGGCGAACAGGAACATGTTCTGCAGGATCAGGACGTCGAGCACGCCGTCGGCCAACGGCAGCGCCGAGCCGTCGGTGCACACCAGCGGCGGCGCCCCGTCCACGGCGTGGCTGAGCATCCCCCACGACAGGTCGGCGGCCATGAACCGGTCGAACCGGCCCACCAGGTCCCGGGCCGAGATGCACGTGCCGGCTCCCAACTCCAGCACCGTGCGCCCCGACACCGACCCGCGTTCGAGGGCGTCGAGCACCGGGGCGTTGCGGGTCGGGTGGTCACGGGTGGCCGTCCAGTCGGGAGCCAACGAGTCGAACAGCGTCCGGACCTCGTCGACCAGCGATCCGTCCCAGGTGCCCGCACCCGGACCCGACCCGGCCACCAACTCGGTGACCTCACGCATCCGGTGGTTCACCACCGTGCCCCGGGTGCCCTCGTCGGCACCGTCGATGCCCGGCAACTCCTCGATCCACCCCACGGGCCGCTGCTCCAGATCCGGGGCCCGGCTCAGCGTCCGGTGGACCCGAAGCCGCCCTCGCCCCGCTCGGACGGCGGCAGCTCGTCCACCTCGGCGAACCGGCACTGCTCGACCCGCTGGATCACCAACTGGGCGATCCGCTCGCCCCGCACGACCTCGAACGGCTCGGTCGGGTCGGTGTTGACCAGCAGCACCTTCAGCTCGCCCCGGTAGCCCGAGTCGATGAGGCCCGGGGTGTTCAGGCAGGTCACGCCGTGCTTCAGGGCCAGCCCACTCCGGGGCTGGACGAACCCTGCGTACCCGGACGGGATGGCGATGGCCGCCCCGGTGGCCACCAGCGCCCGGCCACCGCCGGGGCCCAGGGTGACATCCTCGGCGGCCACCAGGTCGGCACCGGCATCGCCCTCGCGGGCATACGACGGCAGGGGCAGGTCGTCGACCAGTCGGAGCAGGGGGATCTCGAGCACGGCGGCGACCCTAGCCCCCGACCCCGGAGGCCGGCCCTCTCTGGCCGAGGAGCCCACCCCGTAGGATCGGCACCGTGCTGGCATGGATGGACCTCGAGATGACCGGGCTGGACCCCGACACCGACGTGATCGTCGAGATCGCCACCCTGGTCACCGACGACGACCTGGCCATCGTGGCCGAGGGACCCGACCTGGTCATCCACCAACCCCCCGAGGTGCTCGACCGCATGGGCGACTTCGTGCGGAACATGCACACCAGGAGCGGCCTGCTGGAAGCCATCGAGGCGTCGACGACGACCCTGGCCGAGGCCGGTGAGGCCACCATGGCCTTCCTCCGTGAGCACATCGACGAGGCGCGGACCGTGCCCCTGTGCGGCAACTCCATCGGCACCGACCGGCGATTCCTGCTGCGTTGGCTCCCCGAGATCGAGGAGTTCCTCCACTACCGGTCGGTCGACGTGTCGACGGTCAAGGAGCTGGCCCGGCGCTGGCACCCCGCTGCGCTGAAGTCGGCGCCCGAGAAGGCCGCCGGGCACCGGGCCATGGACGACATCCGCGAATCAGTGGCCGAATTGCGCCACTACCGGGCCGCGCTCTTCACCACCGACTGATCCCGACGTGCCCGTCGGGGCCGCTTCGGCCCTCCGGAAGGCCCCCTCCTAGGGTGACACGGTGACCGAACCCTGCTCCCACGGCGGACCCCCCGAACCCCGCCCGATCCGGCAGGAACAGGAGCTCGCCGCCCCCGAGGTCAGCGAGCTGGCCCCCGGCCTGTACCGGCTGCAACTTCCCATCTCGATGCCCGGCCTCGGCCATGTCAACTGCTACGCGCTGGAGGATGCCGACGGCTTCACCCTGGTGGACCCCGGCCTTCCCAGCCTCGAGTCGTGGGAGGCCCTCGGCGACCGGCTGGCCCAGTTGGGAGCCGACCACTCGAGGGTCCACACCGCGGTGGTCACCCACAGCCACCCCGACCACTTCGGCGGCGTGCACCGCCTCCGCGACGACCACGGCACCCGGGTCATGACCCACGCCGACTTCCGGTCGGTGTGGATCGACACGGCCATCGACGACGAGATGGAGACCGGGGAGCTGGACCTGGCCGACGACGAGGACCTCGAGAAGCTCCGGACCATGATGAGCCGCCCCACGCCGTGGGGGGCTACCCGCTCGGCACCACCGGCGGCCGAACTCCGACGGTGGTCGGAGATGGACGTGACCGGCGGGGCGAAGTCCTGGCGGGTCCCCGTTCCGTCGGACACGGTGGTCGACGGCCAGGAGGTCGTCCTCGGCGGGCGGACCTGGCTGTCACTCCACACCCCGGGCCACACGCATGACCACCTCTGCCTCTACGACCCGGTCGACGGGATCCTCCTGTCGGGCGACCACGTGCTGCCCACCATCACCCCCCACATCAACGGCATCGGCCCCATGGACGACCCGCTGGCCACCTTCTTCCGGTCCCTTGAACGGATGAAGGAACTGCCGGGCCTGCGTCAGGTTCTGCCGGCCCACGGCCACCCGTTCACCGACGTGGCCGACCGTGTCGACGACATCATCGGCCACCACGGCGAACGCCTCGACACCATCCGTGAAGCCGGCGACGACCTGGGGTCGGGCACCGTGGAGGCCTTCATGCAGCGGCTCTTCAAGGAACGGTCGTGGGGCGACATGGCAGCCAGCGAGACCTATGCCCACCTCGAACACCTGAGAATTCTCGGACAGGCGACCAGGGACGAAGTTGCAGGTCAGGCCCTGTATTCGACCCACTGATTTATTCACTTGACCGACATCCAACCGATCGACTCGGATGGATGCCGATCGGACGCCCCTATCGTGGACGTCGGACCGGGTGGCCACCGCCATCCCGAACCCACACCAGGACACCAACGGAACAGCACCATGCACGAGCACCACTGCCATCGCCACGGCCACCAGGCCGGCATGCACGTGTCCTCGTGGCGCGTACATCCGGCCCATTCGCTGATGGGTCACGTGTCGGTGAAGCCGGGCATCTCGTGGCACGTCGACTCCGCGACGTTCACGAACACCTATCGGACCACCGGTTTCACCAAGACCGGCCAGCGGCCCCGGGGAGCGAACAGCTGATCAGCTGAACGCAGATCCACCCCCGAGGCCGCCGGAGCAATCCGGCGGCCTTCTTCGTTTTTCAGACCAGCACCCCCGACCAACATCCCAGACCCAGAACCCGACCCGGAACCCGACCCCAGAGAGCAAGAGCACAGAGAGCACAGGACCATGCAGGAAGCACAGATCATCCAGAACGCCTGGAACTACGAACCGGAGCCCTGGCGCCGGGAGGCCGCCTGCGAGCGGCTCGGCGTCCCGACCGGTGTCTTCTTCAGCGACGATCTCGGCGACATCATCCAGGCCAAGAACATCTGTGCCGAATGCCCGGTGCTCGAGCCGTGCCTGGAGGGAGCCATCCGTCGCCGCGAACCGTGGGGCGTGTGGGGCGGCCAACTGTTCCGCAACGGCCACATCCTGGCCAACAAGCGCCGACGCGGCCGACCCTCGAAGGTGCCACGTCCCGAGGAGCAGCTACCGGTCGTGCCCATCCCGGTTCGCATCCAGCAGGAACTGCTCTCGGCCTGATGTGGGTGGCTCCCGGCGGTTTCCCCTCCACCGTCCGGGAGCCACCCCGTGGACACCGGCCACACAGAACGCCAGACCACGGACCGGGGTGACGCTTCGGCGAGCCCCGGTCCGTGCGGCTACCACCCGACCGGTACCCAACCGGTACCCGGTCCTGACGGACCGGTACCGTCGTCGCCGTGTCCCACCTCACCGGCCCGCTCCTCCGGGGGCTGCTCATCGCCTCCCTGCTGGCCGGCGGCGTCGGCTGTGCCCGGGGTGGACCGTCGGTGGCCGACGACGTGACCTCGATGCCGTTGGAGCTCTGGGATGGCGACACGACCACCCTGGCGGACCTGACCACCAACGGGCCGCTGGTGGTGAACCTGTGGGCCACCTGGTGCACGCCGTGCCTCGAGGAGATGCCGGTACTCCAGGAGGCCCACGAGGACGGAGTCCGGGTCGGTGGCGACGTGGTCCGGTTCATCGGCGTCAACGTCAGCGATTCGCCCACCCGGGCCGCGCAACGAGCCGACGAACTCGGCATCACCTACCTTCAGGGTCGTGACCCCGACGGCGCGTTCTCGGCGGCCCTCAGCACCGTCGGCCTCCCGGTGACCGCCTTCGTCGACCGGGACGGGCATCTGGCCGGCGTCCACCACGGCTCGCTGGACGCCGGGGAACTGGCCACGGCCATCGACCGGTACCTGACCCAGACCCCATGATGCCCACCCCATGATCGACGTCGGCCTGGCCCTGCCGTTCACGTTGGGCATCGTGACGGCCATCAACCCGTGCGGGTTCGCCATGCTCCCGACGTGGCTGGGCTACTTCCTGGGGCGGGACACCGCCGACGATGAGGCCCGACCCGAGCAGGTCCTACGCGGCCTGTCGGTGAGCCTGGCCCTGACCGCCGCCTTCGTGCTGGTGTTCGGTGCCCTCGGTCTGGCCGTCAACACGGTGGTGTCCGAGGAAGCGGTGGCCACCCGCACCCCGTGGGTGACCGTGCTCCTCGGTGCGGGGTTCATCCCCCTGGGGTTGGCCATGCTGACCGGACGGACACTCCGCATCCCGCTCTTCAAGCCGGGCCGGGGCCCGACCAACACCGAACTGTGGTCGGTCCTCGGGTTCGGCGTCTCGTACGCCATTGTCTCCGTCGGCTGTTCTGCACCCATCTTCCTGCTGCACGTGGCCGGGAGCTTCGGTCGGGACGGCGTCGTCGACGGGATCGCCACCTACCTGGCCTTCGCCGCAGGCATGGCCGCCGTGGTGACCTCGCTCACCCTGTCGCTGGCCGTGGCCCGCGGTGGCCTGGTCCGCCACCTCCGTCGCCTGCTCCCCCACGCCGACCGCATCGGTGCGATGGCCCTCGCCCTGGGCGGCGCCTACCTCGTCGTGTACGGGGTGTACGAGATCCGGGTCCTCCGGAACCCGCGGGCCCCGTCCAATCCGATCGTGGATGCGGTGACCGACCTCCAGTCGCACCTCACCAACTGGGCCGCCCACGTCGGGGGCCTCCGCCTGGGTCTGGCCCTCTGGCTGGTGGTGGCGACCTTCGTGGTATGGGGCCTCGGCCCGGCCCTGGCCCATCGACCACGGCGGTGGCTCTGGATGGCGGTCGGTGGCGCCTGGCTGGTGTCCGAGGGCCTGGTCCACCGCGGGGACCTGGTGGTGGTTCCGGTCAGCCGCCTCGTCGGCGACTGGCCCGGACGGATCGGCAACTGGATCGACCACCCGGTGCGGTGGGCCACCCCACTGGAGGCCGTGGTGACCATCGTCGTCCTGCTGGTCGCCTACGCGTCGCTCCGGGGGGCGCTCGGGAGCCAGCGGCGGTGAACCGGTCCCGGCCCGCCACGGCGGTCGACGACCGGACACCGGGCCGGGTCGAACCGATCGACGACCTGGCCGGGCTGCTGGCCCTGCCCGGGGTGGTCGAGGAGGTCGAGTTGCGTTCTCCGATCGGGGTGTGCGCCCTCCACGGCGGCGGACTGGAGCGGGCCACCGAGGTGGTGGCCCGTGAGGTGGCCGACCGGGTCGGAGGGTCGCTGTACGCGGTGGTGCAGCCCGACGGCTCCCGCAGACACCTACCGTCGACCCGGTTCGTGGCCGGCGTGTCGACCGGGCTGGACTCCTTCCTCCAGCGGGTGGACACCGTGCTGTCCATCCACGGCTACGGCCGCCATGACGACTTCTGGGCCGTGCTGGTGGGCGGGGCCGACCGGGCGGCGGCCCACCACGTGGCCGGCCACCTGCGCGAGGTGCTGCCCGGGGAGTACCGGGTGGTCGACGACGTGGAGGCCATGCCCCGGTCGCTGCGGGGCCTCCACCCCGACAACCCGGTGAACCGGGTGGACGGTGGCGGCGTCCAGGTCGAGCTGCCTCCCAGCATCCGCTGGAACCGCGAGCACCGGGACTGGTCGGACCGGGACGGCACCCCGAGGGCCGAGGACCTCGACCTGCTGATCGACGGCCTGGTCGCTGCTCT
This sequence comes from uncultured Candidatus Nemicrothrix sp., assembly GCA_964456295.1. GTDB lineage: Bacteria > Actinomycetota > Acidimicrobiia > Acidimicrobiales > MedAcidi-G1 > UBA9410. Next base: position 1,565 of record CAYWBE010000035.1, on the reverse strand, counting down.
GGCCGATCCCGAACGCCCCGTCCGGACGATCTGAGGCCAGGAACCCCGACTCAGGGAGCGCGGCGCTCCACGATCCAGGCCCCACCATCGAGGCGGTAGCGCAGGCGGTCGTGCAGGCGGTCGGGGCGACCCTGCCAGAACTCGACCGAGTGGGGTCGGACCCGGTAGCCGCCCCAGTGGTCGGGCCGCTCCACGGGGCGGTCGGACCACCGCTGCTCGGCATCGGCATAGGCCCGCTCGAGGGTGGCCCGGTCGGGCACCACCACACTCTGGTCCGACGCCCATGCCCCCAACTGGCTCCCCCGGGGCCGGGTGGCCCAGTAGCCGTCGGACTCGTCGTCGGAGAGACGCTCGGCGGTACCCGTCACCCGGACCTGACGCCGTAGTTCGGTCCAACTGAAGGTGAGCGAGGCCCGGCCGGCGGTGTCCATCTCGACGGCCTTGTCGCTGGTGTAGTTGGTGAACAGCACGAAGCCCTCGGCGTCGATCCGCTTCAGCAGCACGTTGCGGGCCGACGGCCAACCGTCGGCGGTCACCGTGGACAGCACCATGGCATTGGGCTCCCAGTAGCCGGCCGTCTCCACCTCGCCGAACCACCGCTGGAACTGGGTGAACGGGTCTACGGCCAGGTCGGCCTCGTCGAAGCCCGCCGTCTCGTAGGCCTCCCGCACCCCGCTCAGGTCCATCCCGCCAGTCAACCACCCGGCCCGGGGAGTCGCTCAGCCCGAGGGCCACCGACCCCGCCCCATCAGGGCAGCCGGTCCCGCCACCTAGGGTCGGGCCGTGCCCACCGCCCCCCGGTTCCCGCCCCGCGACCTGGCCCTGGTGGCCGCCGGTGGCGCGATCGGCGCGGCCGCCCGATGGGTGATGCTGGAGGCCACCACCGGCACCGGTGACGGCCCGGCCGGGCCGGTGCTGCTGGCCAACCTGGTGGGCTGTGGCCTGCTGGGCCTGCTGCTCGGTCGGGGCGTGGGATCGTCCACCCGACTGCTGGTCGGGGCCGGGTTCTGTGGCGGCCTGACCACGTTCTCCACGTTCGCCGTCGAGGTGGCCGAGGCGCTCCGGGGCAGCGACGTCGCCGGAGCGATCGGCTACACGGTGCTGTCGGTGGTCGGCGGGCTGGCCACCTTCCTGCTGGGTCGGACCACCGGCCGTGCCACCGGCCCCTCCAGCGGCCGGGGCCGAGCCACCGAGCCGTCGTGCTGACCGGGCTGGGCTTCATGGCCGCCGCGGCGGTCGGGGCGATGGCCCGCCTGGTGGCCGCCCAGCGGTGGCCGGGTGGCCACCTCGGCACGATGACCGTGAACGTGGCCGGGGCATTCGCCCTGGGGCTACTGGCCGGTGCCGACACCGGCACGCTGACCGTGGTGGGCACGGGGGGGCTCGGGGCGTTCACCACCTTCTCGGCGTTCACCGCGGATGTCGTCCGACTGGGTGACACCCGATTGGGTGCCCGACGTGGCCGCTCGGTGGGCCACGTGGTCAACACCCTGGTACTGGGCATCGGCGCCGCAGCGCTCGGACTCACCATCAGTACCTGATCGGCGCCTGCCGAGCAGCACCTG
>CAYWBE010000034.1:0-11808 GCA_964456295.1 uncultured Candidatus Nemicrothrix sp. | reverse complement strand
CCGGGTTCGGCCAACGGCGAAGCGGTCCCGGCCTGGACCCCTTCCACGACCAGGCGATCCTCCTCACAGACCGCGGTGAAGAACGCCACCATCTCGTCGGTCCACGGGTCGCCGTCGTCGAGGTCCGCGTGGACCTCGGGGGCCAGGGCGATGCCGAAGCGCAGCACGACGTGGCCCGGCCCGTCCGGGCGGACCGTCAGGTACCAGAGGTGGTCGGGGGCGAGGATGTACATGTGGGCGGGGAACACCGTCGGCATGAAGGTGGTGGACCGCCATGGGCCCTCCAGCCGGTCGTTGTCGGGATGGGCCCTCCCGTAGACGGCGTTCTCGTCCTTCTCGAACAACTGGTACGTGAAGCCGTCGTGACGTCGGTCGGGGAACACCATCGAGTCCATGGGCATCCAGGTCCCGAGGGTGGCCCGGTGGAGGACGGGCAGGTGGTAGCCCTCCATGAAGTTCTCGACCACCAACTTCCAGTTACCGGCCCACCGGTGGTCCACCCGGTGGATGGACACGTAGTCGGCCACCCGGTAGCGGTCGACGAAGTCCTCCATGGCCTCCAGCACCTCGGCCGCCGGTGGCGCGTCGTCGTCCAACGTGCAGTAGATCCAGCCGTGCCACACCTCGGTGCGGACCTCGGGCAGGCAGATGTCCCCCTGGTCGAAGCCGTCGGTGCGTTCCATGTGGTTGGCACCCACCAGACGGCCCTCGAGGTCGTAGGTCCAGGCGTGGTACGGACAGGTGATGCGGCGGCCCCCACCGGCGGCCCCGTCACCGACCCCGTCGTCCACCAGGGTCATCATCCGGTGGCGACACACGTTGGAGAACGTCCGGATCTCACCGTCGGTGCCCCGCACGCAGAACACCGGCCGGCCGGCGATCTCCCAGGTGAGGCGATCGCCGGGTGACGGGATCTCGGCAGCCAGGCCGGTGCACACCCAGTCGTGGGCGAAGAGGCGATCCTGCTCGAGGTCCAGGATGGCCGGATCGTGGTACATGGCCGGCGCCATGGTCGACGCGGCCGACAACGGACCATCAGCCACGGCCCGGAGCCCGGCCAGGACCCCCTTGCGTCTGCTCTCTGACGTCGCCATGCCCGGATCCGCTCAGTCGGGGATGACCGCGGTGACCTCGATCTCGACCACCCACTCGGGGCGGGCCAGGGCCGGCACCACGATGCCCGTCGAACACGGATGCACGCCCTTGAGCCACCGCCCCATCTCGCGGTAGACGGCCTCCCGGTACCGGATGTCGGTCAGGTAGACGACGATCCGGCAGATGTGGGACATCTCCGAACCGGCCTCGTCCAACAGCATGGCGATGTTCTCCATGGCCTTGGCCGTCTGGGCCGCCGCGTCGCCGACGTGCAGCGATTCCCGGGTGTCGAGGTCCTGGGCGACCTGGCCCCGTAGGAAGACCATGGTGCCGCGGGCCACCACGCCCTGGCTGAGGTCGTTGTCCAGGTTCTGCTCGGGGTATGTCTCCTTCGTGTTGAAGGGGCGGATGCGCTGGTGGGTCATGCGGGGATCCTCATGGAACGAATGGCGGTGGGGTGGCTACCTGTGAGTCAGATCATGCCCCGGCGGTGGCCTGGGCGGTGGCCCCGGCGCCCTCTTCGAAGGGGGTGGACCCTCCCCGGCCGCCCTTGGCCGAGAAGCCGTTGCCGAGGACCAGTTGGGCCAGGCGCTCCACGTACAGGTCGTCGCGGAAGTGGAGGGTGAAGGTGCGGGCGTCGCGCATCATCTGGCCCAGCGGGTACCGCTCGTGGCAGGCCCGGGCCCCCACCAGGTCGAACCCCTGATACGGGATGGTCAGCACGGCGTCCTTGGCCAGGTGCATGGTGCGCACCGCGTCGGCCTCGCACTCGTCGGGGTCGTCGCCCCGGTCCAGACGGGCCGCGGTGGCGTACAGGCAGGATCGGGCGGCGAACAGTTGGGCGTCCATCTGCCCCAGCCTCACCCGCACGGCCTCCGACCCGGCCAGGTCGGGGCGCCCGCCGATGTACTCGGCCAGGAAGTCGAACGCCCCCTGGGCCGAGCCCAGGTGGTTGGCGGCGTACGCACAGGAGAAGGTGCGCTGGTCCTCGGTCACCCACCCGCCGGGGGTCCCCACCACGTGGCTGTCGGGCACGAACACGTCGTCGAACGTCACGCCGCAGGAGATGGTCGAGCGCATGCCCAGCATCTGCCAGTCGTCCAGCAGTTCGACGCCGTCCCAGTCGACCTCGACCACCGCGAACACCATGCGACCGGCGTAGGGCGTGTCGCCCTCCACCGCGCACCACACCATCAGGTACTTCGCCGCGGCGGCCACCGAGGCGAAGCCCTTGCGGGCCGTGAGACGGTAGCCGCCCTCGACGCGGGTCAGCTCGGACTCGAGCACCTCGGCGCCGTTCTCGTACAGGTGGGCTTCCGATCCCAGCGAGGCGCAGAACGCACCGTCGGCGATGGCCGGCAGGAAGCGGTCCCGCTGCTCGGCATCGGAGTGGAAGGCGATGATGCCCGCCGCGTGGTTGTGGACCTGCAGCAGCTGGGCGGTGTTGGTCTCCCAGCGGGCCATGCGCTCCAGCACCCGGTACCAGGGGCTGAACCGGCCGGGCAGCCACCAGCCGGCACCGCCGTACTCCGTCGGCAGGGTCAGCGCGTGCAGGCCGGCGGCCCTGGCCTCGGCGAAGTTCTCGTGCGGGAACTCGACGGCCTCGTCCAGCGCCCGTGCCCGTTCACGCCAGGCCGGGCCCAGGGCGTCCACCCGGGCCAGCACCTCATCGGCGTCCGGCGACTCGGGCCACGGCACGGCGGTGGCGTCCTCGGTCAACGTGGTCATGGTGTCGCCTTTCTGGTCAGGTCCGATCGGGTCCGCGTCTCAGTCGCAGAACCGGTCGATGGTGCGGTGCAGCACGTCACCGCACCGCATCAGCTGGTCGGGATCGATGGACTCGTCGGGACGGTGCGCATCGGCGATGTCGCCGGGCCCGACGATGACCGCCGGAACCCCCAGGCGGTCGTGGAACAACCCGGCCTCGGTGCCGAATCCGACGGGACCCGGCGGACCGTGGTCCACCAGGTCGACCATGGCGGCCACCGGGGCCAGGGTGGGGTCGGTGTCCAGGCCCGGGTAGCCGATGAACGCCTCGGTGGTGGCGTGGCCACCCACCGCGGCCAACCGGCGGTCCGCGGCGGCCACCGCGGCCAGCACCTCGGCCAGCACCTCCCCGGGGTCGATGCCGGTGCCGTGGCGCACCTCGAACTCCACGGTGCACGAGGGGGCGAGCACGTTGACGGCCACCCCGCCGTGGATCGACCCGACATTGGCGCTGATCCCCCGTTCGGCGTCGTTGAGTCCGTGGACGAGGGCGGCGATGGCGGCACCCTCGTGCACGGCCGTCGGTTCGGTACCGGCCCGACTGGAGTGCCCGGAGGCCGCCACCAGCTCGACCCGGTGGGCCACCTTGCCGGCGTGGGCGTTGCACAGCCGCATCCCCGTGGGCTCGCCGACCACCACGACGTCGGGGAGGCAGGTCCCGGCCGCCGAGCGTCCGGTGGCCAGGACGTCCAGCAGGCCGGGCACCCCGGCGCACCCCACCTCCTCGTCGTAGCTGAGCGCCAGGTGGACCGGTGCCCGAAGCACGGTCGTGTCAAGGCGCTCCATCAGGACCAGCGTCGTGGCCAGGAAGCCCTTCATGTCGGCGGTTCCCCGGGCGACCAGGCGTCCGTCGACCTCGGCCAGCGCATAGGGGTCGGTGGCCCAGCCGGTCCCGGCGGGCACCACATCGGTGTGGCCCGACAGCAGGACGCCGCCCGGAGCATCGGGGCCGAACCGGAGGTGCAGGTTGGCCCGACCCTCGGCACCGGGCACCACGTCGACGGCCGCCCCGGCCCGGCGGGCCCGGTCCGCGTAGTGGTCGATCAGACCGAGGTTGGGCGTCAGGCTCTCGGTCGGATGGCCCACCAGTTCCCCCAGCAGGGCGACCACGTCGTCCAGGTCGGGGTGCTGCAGGTCGACGTCGGCCACCCCGAAATGCTGCCCGAGGTTCAGGCATCCGTCAAAGGGATGCTTCTGATGTATTGGATTGGTTTTCTTGATGTACGGAGCCCCGGGAACCCGGTGTCAGCGGGGGAACTCCAGGGAGGACCGGGCGAACCCCACGAAGGCGGCCAGGGCAGCCGGCGGCCGGTCACCGGCCCGTAGGGCCAGGCCGAGCCCCAGCGGTGGGACGTCGGACCGCAACGGCACGTAGGCCACCCGCGACCCGTCCTGGGCCTCGTCGCGGGCCGGCACGTGGTTGCCCAGCGACCAGCCGAATCCGTTGCCGACCAGGGAACGGACCAGGGACAGGTCGGTGACCGTCATGGCCGGCCGCATCGACACCCCGGCGGCCAGGAACAGCGACGTGTAGTACTCCCGGCTGGTCGACAGGTCCAGCATCACGAACGGCTCGTCGACCAGTTCCCCGAGCCCCACCGAGGCCGCACCGGACAGTGGATGCCCGTCGGCCACCACCACGTGGGGGGCCGAGTCGGCGAGGCGGACGAAGTCGATTCCCGAACCCAGGCCGATGTCGTAGGTCAGCGCGGCGTGCAGCGCCCCGGATGCCACGTCGTCGAGCAGTTCGGCCTGCACCCCGGTCCGGATCTCCACGGCCACCCCCGGGTGGGCGTCCCGGAACCGTCGCACCAGCGACGGCACCACGATGGGCGCCGCGGTCATCAACGAACCCAGCACGAGTCGCCCCGTCGAACCGTCCGACGAGGCCGACATCCGTTCCTGGAGTTCGACGGCTCGGGCCAACAGCTCACGGGCCTCCACCAGGAGGGCCTCTCCCTCGGGTAGCAACCCCAGGCCCCGACCCCGGTGACGGACGAACAGCGTCACCCCGAGGGCCTTCTCCAACTCCTGCAGCGAGGTCGACATGGCGGGTTGGGACAGGCCGATGGCCCGGGCCGCCCCGGTCACCGAACCGTGCTCGGCCAGGGCCACGAAGTGCTCCAGCTCCCGCAGGGTGACCTTCCGCATCCACCAATCATCGCGGAGATGGGACGCCCCGCCGAGGCGGGGCATCGCGGTAACGGTGGGGCGTATCCTCCCCGGATGGCCGAACGCCCGACCCCGCTGCCCATCCACGACGAGATGGCCGATGCCTTCGCCGCCGACGGTGCCGTGTACCTCGAGGGCCTGTTCACCGACTGGATCGACGAGCTGGCCGCCGGCGTGGCCCGCAACGAGGCCGACCCCAGCGAGTTCTTCGACGACAACGGCACCGCCACCGACGCCGGCCGGTTCTGGGACGACTACTGCAACTGGACCCGCATCCCCGAGTTCGAACGCTTCGCCTTCCGGTCGGGCATCGCGGATGTGGCCGCCGGGCTGATGCGATCCGACACCGTGCAGCTGTTCCACGAGCACGTGCTGGTCAAGGAGCCGGGCGCCCCCCGCCAGACCCCCTGGCACTGCGACGCCCCCTACTACTTCGTGGACGGCCCCCAGACGGTCAGCATCTGGATCCCGCTGGACCCGGTGCCCGTCGAATCCACCCTCCGCCTCGTCCGGGGCTCACACCTGTGGGACGAGGCCGTCCACCCGGTGAACTGGACCACCGAAACCGGCTTCTACGGCGACGACCACACCACCCACAGCGGCGGCTTCCAGCCGGCACCCGACCCGGACGCCGAACCCGACCGGTTCGAGGTCCTGGAGTGGGCGTGCCAGCCGGGCGACGCCGTGGCCTTCCACTACCGGACCGTCCACGGGGCCCGTGGCTCGGCCAGCCTCCGACGAGCCTTCTCGCTGCGCATGGTGGGCGACGACGCCCGATACGTGCAGCGCCGGGGCACCACCTCGCCGCCGTTCGACGGCCACGGCATGGTCGACGGCCAGCGACTCCGCGAGGACTGGTTCCCCATGATGCCCCTCGGGGCCGGCGCTCCGGCCTGACCGCCCCCGTCGGACCATGGACCGGGCCGTGGCGGCCGCCGACCCGCTGCTACTGATCCACGGCATCGGGCTGGACCGGACCATCTGGGACGGGCTGCTCCCGACCCTGGAGGCCGACCACCGGGTCATCCGGTACGACCTGCCCGGCCACGGCGAGTCAGCCGACCCGCTTCCCGAGCCCACACTGCGGGCCTTTGCCGACCACGCGGTGTCGGTCATGGACGACCACAACGTCGACCGGGCTGTCCTGGTCGGCTTCTCCCTCGGCGGAATGGTCAACCGGCGGGTGGCCATGGACCATCCGGACCGGGTGGCCGGCCTGGTGGTGATCGCGTCGCCCCATGAACGGGGAGCCGACGCCCAACGGCTGGTCGAGGAACGGGCCGCGGTCACGGCCCGGGATGGCATGGAGGCCACCATCGACGTCACCCTGGACCGCTGGTTCACCCCGGCCTTCCGGACCGGCCAACCCGATGCAGTCGCCGACGTCCGGCGGCGCGTGCTGGCCACCGACGGCGAGGCCCTGTCTCGGGCCCGCTACGTGCTGGCCACCGGCGTCGACGAACTGGTCCGACCCGACCCGCCGATCGACGTTCCCATGCTCGTCATGACCGGCGAACACGACTCGGGCAGTACCCCGGCCATGGCCCGGGCCATGGCCGACGAGGTCACCCACGGTCGGACGGTGATCGTCCCCGGGGTACGCCACCTCGGCCTGCTGGAGACCCCCGATCACTTCGCCGATCCCCTCGTGCACTTCCTCACCGGATGGGGGAGACTCCCCGCCTGATGGCCACCGACCCACAGCCCGACACCGCCGACCGGACCGGGCCACGAACCATGTCCGGCGGGCTCGCCGCAGTGGAGGCCCTGCAGGCCGAGGGGGTCCGCCACGTGTTCGGCCTGATCGGCTCGGCCACCATGGAGCTGTTCGACGGCCTCCACGATGCCGACGACATCGCCTACGTGGGCGTGCACGACGAACGCACCGGCACCCACATGGCCGACGGCTACGCCCGGGCATCGGGTCGGGCCGGGGTGGTGCTGGCCGGCCAGAACGGGCCCGGGGCCACCAACCTGGTCACCGGCGTGGCCCAGGCCGCCGCAGCCTTCTCGCCGGTGGTCTCACTCGCCGGGGCACTGGCCACCGGGCACGTCCACCGGGACGCCTTCCAGGAGGTCGACCAGGACGCCCTGTTCCGGCCCATCACCAAGAAGACGTGGACCGTGCCGTCCACCGAACGGGTCCCGGAGATGGTGCGCGAGGCCTTCCGGGTGGCCCTTTCCCCCCGACGGGGGCCCGTACACCTGAACCTGCCCCGCGACGTACTGGCCGGCACCGCCGATTTCGACCCACCGTGGGATCCGGTCACCTCCCGGGCCTCCGACCTCCCGGCGGGCGCTGACGCACCGGTCCAGCGGGCCGCCGCCCTACTGGCCGCCGCCCGACGACCGGTCATCGTGGCCGGGGCGGGCATCAAGGACGGCGGTCGGCACGCCGAGGTGCTGGCCCTCGCCGAGGCCCTGGACGCCCCGATCGCCGCCTCGCCCGGCCACGGCGACGCGGTGCCCGCCGACCACCGGCTGTGCGCCGGTCAGATGGGCCCCCGGGGCAACCCGGTGGCCTCCCGTCTGGTGTGCGAGGCCGACGTCATCCTCGCCCTGGGCACCCGCCTCGGGTTCAACTCCACCTTCTACTCGTGGGACAACGTCAACCGGGACGCGGCGATCGTCCAGGTCGAGATCGAACCCACGGCCATCGGACGGTTCTTCCCCGTCGAGGTGGGCATCCACGGCGACGCCCCCACGGTGGCCGGCCAGCTCCTGGCCGCCGTGGAGGCCCACGACCGACGGGCCGACGCCACGGCCTGGGCCGAGGCCTTCGCCGCCGACCGGGCCGCCCACCGGGCCGACCGCGACGAGCGGGCGTCGGTCGCCCACCCCATCCAGCCCTCGGGGCTGTTCCGCGAACTGCGGGCCGCGCTGCCCCGCGACGCGGCGGTCACGCTCGACGCCGGGACGCTGTGCCTGCAGGCCACCGACGCCCTCGACCACTTCGAACCGCCGTGCCTGTTCAGCCCGTTGGACTTCGGCCTCGTCGGGTTCTCGTTCGCCTGCGGCCTCGGCGTGAAGCTGGCCCGCCCCGACCGTCCGGTGGTCAGCCTCATGGGCGACGGCGGCTTCGGCATGACGCTCTCGGAACTGTCCACCGCGGTCAGCCACGACATTCCCACCGTCACCGTGGTCATGGACAACGGCTGCTGGGGGGCCGAGAAGGCCTACCAGCGGGACTTCTTCGGCGGCCGCTACATCGGCGCCGACGTGCACAGCCCACCGTTCGACCGGATCGCCGAGCTCTACGGCGCAGTCGGCCTGCGGGCCACCCGGGTCGACGAGGTGGGCGACGCCGTCCGGGCCGGCCTGGAATCGGGCCGCCCCGCGGTGGTCGTCGTCGAGGTGGACGGCGACGCCCTCTACAGCTTCCGGCGCGACTCGTTCGCCCACCGGACCCCGACCGACGCCGATTCCGCTGACTCCCCCGAATCCCCTGGAGGCGAGAACCGCTCATGAAGTTCCAGCTGGCCATCAACCTGGAGCGACTCGACGACTCGCTGGCCATGGACGACGTGGCCCGCCACACCCTCGAGATGGTCCAGATGGCCGAGGCCGGCGGCTTCACCACGGCGTGGGCCGCCGAACACCACGCCCTGGAGATGACCATCGCCCCCAACCCGCTCCAGATCCTGACCTGGTGGGCCGGCCACACCGACCGCATCCGCCTGGGCACCGCAGTGGCCGTGGCCGCCTACTGGAACCCCATCAGGCTGGCCGGCGAGGCAGCGTTCCTGGACCTGGTCAGCGGCGGCCGCCTGGAGTTCGGCATCGGGTCGGGCGCCTACCAGCGCGAGTTCGACCGCATGCACCCGGGCCTGAAGCAGTCCGACGCCTGGCGGTACATGCAGGAGATGCTGCCCGTGCTCAAGGCGTTGTGGGCCGGCGACTACGCCCACGACGGCGAGTTCTGGTCGTTCCCCGTCTCCACGTCGGTACCCAAGCCCGTCCAGCAACCCCACCCGCCGATCTGGGTGGCCGCCCGGTCGCCCATCACCTTCGACTACGCGGTGGCCAACGGCTGCAACGTCATGTCGTGGCCCATCGCCCGACCGTTCGCCGAGGCCGAGCTGTACAGGCAGCAGTTGGACGCCTCGATCGCCGCCAGCCCCGGTGCTCCCCGACCCACGTGGGCCCTGATGCGACACACCGCGGTGTACGGATCAGCCGACGAGTGGATGGTCCCCGTGGCAGCCGCCCAGCGGCAGCTCAGCCAGTTCGAGAACCTGTTCAAGAACCTGGGCGACGTCGCCGACGGGTTCCCGGCGGCCATCCCCATGGACCAGGTGACCAACGCCGCCGACTACGAGCCGACCACCCTGAGCGAGAACCTGGTGTTCGGCACCCCCGACGAGGTCATCGCCAAGCTGAAGCGGTACGAGGCCCTCGGCGTGGACGAGTTCATCTACTACGCCAGCCTCGGCCTGGGCCTCGACGAACAGAAGCGGTCCATGCAACTGTTCTGCGACGAGGTCATCCCCGCCTTCTCCTGAACGCAGGGCCCCGGGAGGTACCCGGGAGAGGGCCGTCAGTCCTCGGGGATCCAGGACTCCAGCGGGACGCCGAGGCCGTCGACGATCCGGTTGGCGTACGCGTAGTAGGCCACCACCTCGCAGATGTCGAGCACGTCGCGGTCGCTGAACCCGACGGCCCGCAGGGCATCCACGTCGGCAGCCACCATGTCACCGGGATGGGCGGTCAGCTTCTCGGCGTACGCCAGCATGGCCAGTCGCTGGTCCGACAGCCCGGCGGTGCGCCAGTCGGCCTCGATGGCGGCCAGCAGGTCGTCGTCCCGAAGGAGTCGGCGCAGACCGCGCCGGTGGTGGGTCGTTCAGTAGTGGCAGTCGTTGTAGCGGCTGACCACCAGGGCGACCAGCTCGCGTTCGACCTTGCGAAGCGTCCTCGTTCCGGCCATGGCCGACCGGTACACGCCGAGGTGCCCGGCCATGCCGGCCGGGTTCAGCGAGTGGATCTGCATGACGTTGTCCACCCGTTCGTGGTCACGGTCCACCACCTGGCCGTACAGGTCGGCCAGCGGGCCCTCCCATTCGTCCTCGCGGATGGTCCCGATCCACGCCATGGGCGGACCCTAGATGGTGGCCACGGAACGGCCGCATCCGGCCCACCGCTTGACCCCCCCCACCGACCATGGGAACCTCGGATCGATCATTCCTGAGGCGGGAATGGCGGAACCAGAGGAGTGCGACGATGGCCTGGAACCTCTCAGGGACCTTCTACGAGAACTGCTCGTGCACGGCGACGTGTCCGTGCACCTGGTCGAACATGGAGTATCCGGGGACCACCGAACGGTGCAACGCCGCTCTGGCGTTCAGCATCGAGGCCGGCGAGGTGAACGGCACTGACATGGCCGGCTGTGCCATGGCACTGATCATCGACTCCCCACCGCTGATGAGCGAGGGCGGCTGGAACGTCGGGCTCGTGGTGGACTCCGGAGCCTCCGACGCTCAGGTCGAGGCCCTGGGCGCCGTGGTGAGCGGCGAGTTGGGCGGCCCGCCGGCCGCCCTCGGCCCGTTGCTGGCGAACTTCCTGGGCATCGAGCGGATGCCCATCTCCATCACCACCGAGGACGGCCAGCACACGGTGAACTTCGGCGATTCCTCCTACACCGGGCGCCCCCATGTCAACAGCTCCGGCGACCTGGTGGAGTTGCACGGAATCGACGCCCATCCGGCCGGGCCGGTCCTGGGACTCGCCCCCGTGTCGACGTCGTCGGTGTCGGCCATGGGCATCTCGTTCGGCGGCGAGGGCCTGAGCGGCTTCTCCAACCCCTTCTCCTGGGAGGGATGAGCCCCGACCCCGACGGATCGGCGCCGGCAACGCCGGCGCACGGATCGCCCGCGGCCGTGACGAGGCGTCCAGCCACCACCGTCCATCTGCTGGGCGCCGCCTGCTGGGTGGCGACCATCGGCTGGGCCGTCAGCATGGACATGGGCCTGTGGGGCATGCCCGGCACCATGGGCATGTCGTTCTGGTCGTTCCTCGTCATGTGGACGCTGATGATGGCGGCCATGATGCTGTCGTCGATGGCGCCGCTGGCCCTGTTGTACGGCCGCACCATTACCGCCCACCGGGGACCGCGGCTGACCGCCTTCGGCGGCGGGTACGTGCTCGCGTGGGGAGCGACCGGCGTGGTCGCCTTCGTACTGGCCGACCTGTTCGGCGACGCGGCGGCCGACCGGTCCACGCTGGCCCAGTGGGTGGCCGTGGCCTGCTTCGTGGCCGCCGGGCTCTACCAGCTGACCCCGTTGAAGAAGCGGTGCCTCGAGCACTGCCGGAGCCCGTTGGCCCACCTCATGCACTACCTCGGCTTCCGGGGGCCGCTGCGCGACGTGCGGGCCGGCGCCCACCACGGCCTCTTCTGCCTCGGGTGCTGCTGGGCGCTCATGGTGCTGATGGTGGCCTTCGGGGTGATGAACGTGGCCGCCATGGTCGGCCTGGCCCTGGTCATCGCCGTGGAGAAGCACTGGCGGCACGGCGAGCGGTTCGCCCGGGCCGTCGGGGTGGTGGCCGTCGCCTGGGCGCTGCTCATCGTCGTCGATCCGGGCTTCGCCCCCGGCCTCGACCCCGACGCCGTCATGGACATGGACATGGACGGAATGGACATGCCCATGGACGACATGGGATCCGGCGGCTGACGCTCAGTCCTCCACCCTTTCCTCCACCCGCTCGACCTCCAGGCGTCGGCGGTCGATCCGCCAGCCGTCGACCGCCGTGCGGACCAGGTCGTCGTGGTAGCGGATGTAC
>CAYWBE010000033.1:0-11812 GCA_964456295.1 uncultured Candidatus Nemicrothrix sp. | reverse complement strand
CGGGTCGACGACATGGACGGCGAGATCCTGCTGCGGACTCCCGCCCCGGAGCCGGTCGACTCGGGGCCTCCGTCGCCCATCGACCGGGACCCGGGTGAGCTGCTGCGGGTCGTCCTGACCGGCGACTCCATCACCGACCAGGTGGCGCCCTACCTGCGGTGGATTCTCGGCCGGACGGCCACCGTCGAGCGGAGGCACCACGGCGGGACGGCCCTGTGCGACTGGTTCGTGGACCAGGGTGAGGAACTGGGCATGGAGAACCTCGAGGACTGGCAGCCCCACGTCTTCGTCGTCGACCATGGCGGCAACGCCCTCACGCCCTGCATGGCCGACGGGTCGGGGGCGCCACTGGCCGGTGCCGCCTATGCGGCCAAGAACCAGGCCGACGCCGAACGGGTGGTGGCCCTGGCAGCCCGGACCGACAGCCGGGTCCTGTTCGTGGACCAGCCGGTGGGGCGCGGCGACGGTCGGTCGGGAACCCACGAGGTGTTCCGGTCCATGCCCGGGCGGTACCCCGGCGGGTCGGTCCGCTACCTCTCGATGTGGCCCGCGGTCTCCCCGGGGGGACGGTTCCTCCAGTCGGCGTCGTGCGAGGCCACCGAGCCGGGATGCGTGGACGGTGTCGGCGAGTTGCGGTCACCGTGGCCCAACGGCCACCTGGAGGCCCTCGGGGCCTGGCGGTACGCCAGGGCCATCGTGGACGAGTTCGTGGCCGCAGGCTGGGTCGACGCGGCCGACGTCGACGTCAGCGACCGGGCCATGCCCTGAGACCGTCCCGCTCCGGTGGGCCGACGGCCGAGGGTCAGGTGGTCCAGCCCGGCGGTCGCTTCTCGAGGAAGGCCCGCATGCCCTCCCGGGCCTCGTCGGTCTGGAACAGTTCGGCCGACAGCTCGGCGGTCCAGGCGAACGCCTCGTCGACGGACAGGCCCGGCACCCGGGTCAGGAGCTGCTTGGTGGTGGCCAGCGCCCCGGGGCCTCCGGCCAGCAGGTCGGTCACGAACGAGTCGACCACGGCATCGATCTGGTCGGCGGGCACGGCCCGGTTCACGAGGCCGAGGCGGGCCGCGTCGGCCCCGGTCATGCGGTTGCCGAGCAGCATCGCCTCGGCGGCTTCGGCGGGGCGCATCTTGGGGAGGCACAGCACCGAGATCATGGCCGGGGCCACGCCCCGACGGACCTCGGTGAACCCGAACTTCGCGTCCTCGTCGGCCACCGTCAGGTCCATGGCGGCGGCCAGCCCCATGCCTCCGGCCACGCAGTGTCCGGCGATCCGACCCACGTAGACCTTCGGCGACCGCCGGAACCGGGAGAACAACGCCGCGGGATCGACGGACTTCGGTGCCGGGTCGTCGCCCGGGTCGTCGCCCGCGTCGCCGCTGCCCGAGCGTTCGGACAGGTCGGCGCCAGCGCAGAACACCCGACCCCGGTTGGTCAGCACCACCACCCGCACGTCGGGGTCCGTATCGGCGGCGTCCAGCGCGTCGACCAGCTCGGCCACCAGGGCGGTGCTCAGGGCGTTGCGGTTCTCCTCGTCGGCCAGGGTGACGGTGACCACGCCACCGTCCCGTGCGGTCTCCACCAGTGCCATCAGAACCTCCCGGGCGTCGGTCCGTCGGTGGGCGGGCCGGCGAACGCCTGGGCCCGCACCATCCAGTCGCGGGCGGCGTCGCCGGCGAGTTCGAGTGCCGTGTCGTCGGCGTGGCGGCGCTGGGTGACGACCAGGCAGAAGTCCTCGGCCGGGCCGCGGACCACCTCGGCGGCGTCTCCGGGGCCCCACGTCCAGACGGCTCCCGACGGGGCGTCCAGTACGACGTCCACCGCTGCCTCGGGGGCCTCCAGTCGCCGGTTGGCGTACGACCAGCCCCTCGTGATGACCCCCAACTGGGCGATGTGGCGTAGCCGGTCGGTGGCCGGCCGGTGGCCGCCCACCGCGTCGACGACGTCCTGGCCGTGGGCCCAGGCCTCCATGTGGCGGGCGGTGAGGAAGGAACGGGCGCCCATCGGCGGCCCGTACCAGGGCAGCCGGGCGTCGTCGGCCAGTCCGGCGGCGGCCTCAGCCAGTCGGGCCCGGCCGGTCCGCCAATGGTCGAGGCGTTCGGAGGCCGGCAGGCCCCGGACCGGTCCGAGGGTCAGGTCGTCGAATGCCGTGGGACCGGCCCTCAGCCCGGCCAGCAGCGCCTGGACGGACGCCTGGAAGCCGTCCGGGTCGTTGATGGCCTGTGCTGCGGTGTCGTCGAAGTAGCCGAGGTGACCGATCTGGTCGCCCACCGTCCACCCGGGGCTCGGGGTCGGGGTGGCCCAGGCTGCCTCGTCGAGTGGGGCCACCACGTCGTCCAGGGCCTGCTGTTCGGCCACCAGGTCGGCGATCAGGGAGGGCAGTGGCAGGGAGGGAGTCGAGTGGTCGGTCATGGTCGGGTCTCCAGCCCCCGGAGGATCACGTCCACCATGGCGTTGGCGGCCTCCCGGGGGGTCGAGTCGATGGCCTCGATGTGTCCGGGCAGGGCGAACATGGCCCCCATGCCGGCCACCACGTGGGCCACCGCCGCGGTGTCGATCGGGGAGCCGTCCCGGTTGCCGAGCTCGCCCCGCTCCACGGCGAGGTCCAGCAGGGCCCGGGTGACGGCCACCAGGTAGTCGGAGTGGGCGGTGGCCAGCCGGTGGGTGGCCGGCGTGGCGGCCTGGTCCCGGGCGAAGGCCGGGGTGGTCGAGGCCACGGCCTGGTTGGCGGCCCGGAGGTAGGCCCGGATGGCCTCCATCGGCGCCATGTCCGGCTCCATGGACTCCACGGCGGCCCGGCCGATGCGCCGCAGGTTGCGGTCGATCACCGTGAGGACCAGCTCGTCGCGGCTGGGGGCCAGGTCGTAGAGGGTCCGCAGCGAGCAGCCCACCCGGGCGGCCAGGTCGGCCATGGTGTGCTCGACGAAGCCGTCGTCGAACACGGTCCCCAACTGGTCGAGGACCTCGCGCTGACGCTCGGTCAGCTGGGCCTCCCGCTCCCGGTCCAGGACGGGACGGGGCGCCGGCACGGCCCGCAGCCGGCGGGTCAGCTCGGTGGCCTGGAGGGTCGATCCGGGGGTCATCGGTCGGTGGTCCGTTCGGGGGAACCTTCGGGGAGGAGCGACTCGGGGAGGTCCACGGTCCGGGCCCGGACCCATTCGCCGAGGCTCTTGGCCTGCCCGTCCTGCCGGGACGAGGCGGCCACCCCCTCGCCCAGCAGGCCCCGGATCACGAAGTTGAGCGACCGGATGGCCGGTAGGCGGTGCCGCTCGATGGGCAGGTCGGCCGCCTCGGGCAGGAGGTCGCGGAGCCGGTCCACCGTCAGGTACGAGTCCAGCCAGGCCCATGCGGCGTCGTCGCGCACGAACAGGCCGAGGTTGGCGTCGCCGCCCTTGTCGCCCGAACGGGCACCGGCGATCCGGCCCAGGGGTGCGGCCACCGTCGGGCCGGCCGGGATGGCGGCGTCGGGGCCCGGTAGGCCCTCGACCGCCACGTCACCGGTGGGGGCCGTCGAGTCGACGACCGTCCGGGAGGACGCCTGTCCGGCCCTGGTCACCACCACGTCCTGGGGCACCAGGTCGGCCGGCACGAGGCCCGCCCGGTGGACGCCGTAGGGCGTGGACGAGCTGCTGCGCACCGAGAAGAACCCGGGGATGGTGGCCAGGGCCATCTCGGTCATGGCGTTGAACACGCCCCGGCCCACCTTGCGTTCGTCGGGGTCCCGCAGGGTCAGGCACCACTGGGCGACCGCCTCCTCGTTGGACGCCGGATCGGCCTTGTCGGTGCGCACGACCCGTGATTCCACCGACTCGAAGTCGTCGGGGCCGTCGGGCATGGCCAGCCAGAAGGCCTCCTCGGCCAGGGCGGCCTTGGCCTCGATGTCCAGGCCGGTCAGGGCGATCGACAGGTCGGCCCGGTGGCCGGCCATGGCGTTCATGGAGACCTTCAGCGTCGGCGGGGGCGGCTCGCCCTGCGTGCCGTGGATCCGCACCCGGTCGGGCCCCACCTCGTCGAGTCGGACGGTGTCGAAGCGGGCTGTCACGTCGGGGCCGAGGTAGGCGGGAGCACCGATCTCGTACAGCAGTTGGGAGGTCACCGTCCCGATCGACACCCGGCCGCCGGTGCCGTCGTGCTTGCCGATGGTCGACGAGCCGTCAGCGGCCACCTCGGCCCACGGGAAGCCCACCCGGGCCATGCCCGGCACCTCGGTGAAGAAGGAGTAGTTGCCGCCCGTGGCCTGGGTGCCGCATTCGATGACGTGGCCGGCCACCACGGCGCCGGCCAGGGCGTCCCAGTCGTCCCGGGCCCAGCCGTGGTGCCACGCCGCGGGGCCGCACACGATGGCTGCGTCGGTGGTCCGGCCGGTCACCACGATGTCGGCGCCCCGGTCCAGGGCGTCCACGATGCCCCAACAGCCGAGGTAGGCGTTCGCGCTCACGAAGCGTCCGGGGTCGGTGAGGGGCTCGCCGGTCGACATGTCGGGGAGGTCCACCCCGGCGGCCAGCAGGTCGTCGAGCCGTCCGAGCAGGTCGTCACCGGCCACGTAGGCGATGGTGGGGGACAGGCCGAGACGGTCGGCCACCTCGGCCAGTGCCTCGGCACAGGAGTCGGGGTCGAGGCCACCGGCGTTGGACACCACCCTGATGCCACGGTCCAGGCAGGTGCCCATCACCTGCTCCATCTGCTTCACGAACGTGGTGGCGTAGCCGCCCCCCGGCCGCTTGGCCCGGGTGCGGGCCAGGATCAGCATCGTCAGCTCGGCCAGCCAGTCGCCGGTCAGGACGTCGATGTCGCCCCCCTCGACCATCTCGGCGGCGGCCGACAGGCGGTCGCCGTAGAAGCCGGAGCAGTTGGCGATGCGGATCGGGTCGGTCATCAGGGGCCAGTCTCCCCGCCGTCCGGCCCGATGACCAGCAGCACGGCACCGTTGTCGACCTGATCGCCGGTTGCCACCCGCACCTCGGCCACCGTGCCGTCGAACGGGGCGGCCATCTGGTGCTCCATCTTCATGGCCTCCAGGATGATCAGGGTCTGTCCGGCGGTGACCCGGTCGCCGACGGCGGCCCGGATGTCGAGGACCCGCCCCGGCATGGGGGCGGCGAGGCCGCCGGTGGGTGCCTCGGTCCCGGGGAGGGTGAACCTGGGGAGTGCCTCCAGCGTGGTCGTGGTGCCGGCCATGGTGACATGGAGGACCTCGCCCCGGCCGGCCAGTTCGTCGGCCGGCACGACGGTGATCCGGGCCGTCGAACGCAGCCCGTCCACGGCGAGGTCGATGCCGGTGGGGCTCCAGGCGTGGACCACGGCCCGGTGGGCGGCATCGGCCTCCACCCGGCCGCCTCCGGGCTCGTCGTCTGCGGGGGTGGCGGCCACGAGGAACGAGCCGTCGCGTTCGGACCGGTACCGCACGGTGGTCGCCGGCCCGTCCCCGCCGGGGCGGGCCAGGGTCACTGCCGGGTCGGGGAGGCGGGCGTTGCGCCAGCCCCCGGGTACCGAACCCAGCACGAGGGCCTCGTCCCTGTTGCGGCCCTGCAGCCAGAGGGCGGCCGTGGTGGCCACCCGGCCGGCCGTCGGACCGTCGTGGACCACGGTGGGAGCGGGCCCGTGGCGGTCGATGAAGTCGGTGGTGGTGTCTCCGTCCAGGAACGCCTCGTGGCGCAGCATGGCGGCCAGGAAGTCCCGGTTGGTGGTGACTCCACCGAGGTGCATCCGCTCGAGGGCCAGGGCGAGGCGTCCGGCGGCTTCGCGGCGGGTCGGGCCGTGGGCCACCACCTTGGCCAGCATCGGGTCGAAGTCGACGCCGACCACGCTGCCCACGCCCACGCCGGCGTCCCAGCGCACGGCGGGTTCGTCGGCCGGTTCCCACGCATCCAGGGTTCCGGTGGCCGGCAGGAAGCCGGCCGAGGGGTCCTCGGCGTAGAGGCGGACCTCGATGGCGTGACCGTCGAAGGCCACGTCGTCCTGGTCGTAGCCGAGGGGCTGGCCGGCGGCGATCCGGAGCTGCTCGCGCACCAGGTCGATGCCCGTGACCTCCTCGGTCACCGGGTGCTCGACCTGCAGGCGGGTGTTGACCTCCAGGAAGAAGAATTCCCCGGTGGCGTCGTCGACCAGAAACTCGACCGTGCCGGCCGACCGGTAGCCGATGCCGTCGGCCAGGCGGAGCGCTGCGTCGCCCATGGCCGACCGGCCGTCGGGGCCCAGGGTGGCGGCCGGGGACTCCTCGACCACCTTCTGGTGGCGCCGCTGGATGGAGCACTCCCGTTCACCGAGGTGCACGAGGCCCCCGTGGGCGTCGCCCAGGATCTGGATCTCCACGTGGCGCGACCGGGGGACATAGCGCTCCAGGAACACCCGGTCGTCGCCGAACGAGGCGGCGGCCTCCCGCTGGGCGGTGGCCACCGCGTCGGCCAGGTCCTCGGGTCGCTGGACGACGTGCATGCCCTTGCCACCACCACCCGCTGCGGCCTTGACCAGCAGGGGGTAGCCGATGGAGTCGTCGGTCGGGTCCTCGGTCGACGGCAGGGTGGGCACGCCGGCGGCCACTGCGGCGGCCTTGGCCGAGATCTTGTCGCCCATGGACGAGATGACGTCGGGAGTGGGGCCGATCCAGGTCAGGCCGGCGTCGGCCACCGCGGTGGCGAAGGCGGCGTTCTCGGCCAGGAAGCCGTAGCCGGGGTGGATGGCGTCGGCGCCCGATGCGACGGCGGCAGCCACGATGGCCGCACCGTCGAGGTAGCCGCCGTCGTCGAGCCGGACCGCCACGTCGGCCTCGGCCACGTAGGGGGCCTGGCCGTCGGCATCGACGTACACGGCGATGCACTGCAGGCCCATGGACCGGGCCGTGCGGAACACCCTCCGGGCGATCTCGCCCCGGTTGGCGACCAGGACGGCGGTGAGGGTGCCGGTGGGGGAGTTGAGGGTGCTCACAGTCGGAACACCCCGTAGTTCCCGGCTCCCTCGATGGGTGCCGTCCGTACCGCCGAGAGGCACAGTCCGAGCACCGTGCGGGTGTCCCGGGGGTCGATGATCCCGTCGTCGCTGACCGCACCGGTGGCCTCCAGGGCCAGTGACCCCTTCTCCTGGGCGGCCTCCACCTGACGCACGATCTCGGCGTCGGCCTCTTCGTCGAAGTCCAGTCCCTTGCGGGCCGCCTGTCCGCGCCGGACGATCGACATGACGCCGGCGATCTGCTTCGGACCCATGACGGCGATCTTGGCCATGGGCCACAGGAAGGTGAACCGGTTCTCATAGCCCCGGCCGGACATGGCGTAGGTGCCGGCCCCGTAGG
This sequence comes from uncultured Candidatus Nemicrothrix sp., assembly GCA_964456295.1. Classification (GTDB taxonomy): domain Bacteria; phylum Actinomycetota; class Acidimicrobiia; order Acidimicrobiales; family MedAcidi-G1; genus UBA9410. The sequence continues at coordinate 4,530 of CAYWBE010000033.1, read as the reverse complement.
AGGCGCCGATGATGACCGTGAGGTGGGGCACCGTGGAGTTGGTGACCGCGTTGATCATCTGGGAGCCCTTCTTGATGATCCCGGCCTCCTCGTAGTCGGACCCCACCATGAACCCGGTGATGTTCTGCAGGAACACCAGCGGGGTGTCCTGCCGGTTGCAGAGTTGGATGAAGTGGGCGGCCTTCTCGGCGGCCTCCGGGTAGATGACGCCGTTGTTGCCGAGGATCCCCACCGGGTGGCCGTGGACGGTGGCGAACCCGCAGACCATGGAGGGTCCGTAGCGGGGCTTGAACTCCTCGAAGCGGGAGCCGTCGACCACCCGGCCGATGACCTCCTTGACGTCGACCGGTTGCTTGAGGTCCCGGGAGACGAGGCCCATGAGCCCCTCGGGGTCGTGGACCGGTTCATCGGCCACGTAGGAGGGGTCGGGCCCGGCCTTGCGCCAGTCGAGGTGGGAGACGACCTCCCGGCACATGCGGATGGCGTCCATCTCGTCGGTGGCCAGGTAGTCGGCCAGGCCGGACCGTTCGGCGTGGAGCTCGGCGCCGCCCAGGGTCTCGTCATCGGCGTCCTCGCCGGTGGCCATCTTGACCAGCGGTGGTCCGGCCAGGAAGACCTTGGACTTCTCCTTGATGAAGATGGTGTAGTCCGACATGCCGGGTTGGTAGGCGCCGCCGGCCGTCGACGAGCCGAACACCACGCACACCGTGGGGATGGCCAGCTTGGACAGTTCGATCATCTCGTAGAAGAAGCGGCCGGTCTCGGCGAAGTGGTCGGTACGGGCCCCACGGCCACCCGAGCCGTCGGTCGGGACCCGCAGGTCGGCGCCCGCCGATTCGACGAAGCTGACGTACGGCATGCGGTTGTGGCGGGCGATCTCGATGGCCCGCATCCACTTCTTGGACATGTAGGGCGTCATGGCGCCGCCCAGCACCGTGGGGTCGTTGCCGCAGACGACGCACTCCACGCCGGCGATCACGCCGATGCCGACCACGAAGCCGCCGCCCACCGCGTACGAGGAGTCGTAGCCGGCCAGCGGGCTGATCTCCAGGAACGGGCTGTCGGGGTCGATGGCGTGGGCGATGCGTTCCCGGATGGGCATCTTCCCCCGGGACCGGAGGCGGGCCATCGACTCGGTGCCGCCGCCGGCGTCGGCCTCGTCGAGGAGGTCCTCGATGACCGCCAGGTGCTCGAGCATGTCGACCCGGTTCTGGGCGAAGGCGTCGGTGCCGGAGTCCAGTGCGGACGGGAGCGGTGGGGCCAGCAGGGTGCGGAGCATCCCGTGACCCTAGGGGGGTAAGGAAGAAGATGCAATGTTACCTATCTGGTTACCTCACTACGGGCGATCGGGATGGGAGGCTCCGGTGATGTCTCCTGCTTCCTCCGGAACCACAGCGCTTCCACCCGTGGTGGAGGCAGCCGATGCCGCATCGCTGGCCGGTGCCGTGTTCTGCGACGTGCGGTGGTACCTGGATGGGCGGTCGGGTCGGGACGCCTACGACGCCGGACACCTTCCCGGGGCGATCTTCGTCGACCTGGACGAGCACCTGACCTCCACCCCCGGTCCGGACGTGGGGCGCCACCCGTTCCCGACGCCGGAGGCCTTCGCCCGGTCGTTGGGCTCGCTGGGCATCGGACCCGACGATCCGGTGGTGGCCTACGACGACGTCGGGGGGATGGCGGCCGGGCGACTCGTCTGGATGCTGAGGATCCTGGATCGGCCGGCCGCGCTCCTCGACGGGGGAATCGACGCATGGGACGGTCCCGTGGAGACGACCCCCACGATCCGTCCGCCCGTCGAGGTGCCGACGGTGTCCTGGCCGGACGGTGCGTTGGCCACCATCGACGACGTGGCGACGGTGGCGGCCGCCGGTGGCACCGTGCTGGACGCCCGCGGTGGCGACCGGTACCGGGGCGAGGTGGAACCGGTGGACCCCCGGCCCGGCCACGTGCCGGGGGCACTGAGTGCGCCGTTCGCCCACAACCTCGAGGTCGAGGACGCCCGCAGGGGGCGCTTCCGGGCCGCCACCGAACTGGCCGAGCGGTACACGGCCCTCGGCGTGGATGACGCTGCCGGGGTGGTGGCCTACTGCGGCTCGGGGGTGAGTGCCTGCCACGACCTCCTGGCCATGGAACACGCCGGGCTGGGGCGGGGCCGGCTCTTCGTGGGGTCGTGGTCGCAGTGGAGCCACACCGACCGCCCCGCGGCCACCGGTCCGGAACCCGGCTGACGCCTAGATTCACCGCCATGGCTGATCGTCAGTGGGGCTTCCGTACCCGTGCCCTGCATGCCGGTGGACAGCCCGATCCGACCACCGGTGCGCGGGCCGTGCCCATCTACCAGTCGACGAGCTTCGTGTTCGACGACGTGGCCGATGCCGCCGACCTGTTCGCCCTGCAGAAGTACGGGACCATCTACTCCCGGATCTCCAACCCGACCACCGCGGCCTTCGAGGAACGGATGGCCAGCCTCGAGGGTGGCATCGGAGCGGTGGCCACGGCGTCGGGCCAGGCCGCTGAGTTCCTGACCGCCGCGGCGCTGGCCGAGTCGGGCACCAACCTCGTGGCCTCCTCCGCGCTGTACGGCGGCACCCACACGATGTTCGACACCACGCTGGGACGGTTCGGGATCGACGCCCGGTTCGTGGACGGCGACGATCCCGACGCCTTCGCGGCCCGGATCGACGACGACACCCGGTTCCTGTACACGGAGGTCATCGGCAACCCGTCGGGAGCCGTGGCCGACCTGGCGGCCCTGGCCGACGTGGCCCATGCCCACGACCTGCCGCTGGTCGTGGACTCCACGTTCGCCACCCCGTGGCTGTGCCGGCCCATGGAGCACGGGGCCGACATCGTCGTGCACTCGGCCACCAAGTTCATCGGTGGCCACGGCACGTCGATCGGGGGCGTGGTCGTCGAATCGGGCCGGTTCGACTGGGGGAGTGGCCGGTTCCCGCAGATGACCGAGCCGAACGCCGGCTACAACGGGCTGCGGTTCTGGGAGAACTTCGGCGAGTACGCCTTCTGCACGAAGCTGCGGGCCGAACAGCTGCGCGACGTCGGTGCCTCGTTGTCGCCGTTCAACGCCTTCCTGCTGCTCCAGGGCCTCGAGACCCTGCCCCAGCGGATGGCCGAGCACGTGGCCAACGCCCGGACGGTGGCCGGCTTCCTGGACGGGCACCCGGCGGTGTCGTGGGTGGCCTACGCCGGCCTGGACGACTCGCCGTACCGGGCGCTGGCCGACCGCTACCTGCCCGACGGCCCCGGGGCGGTGTTCACCTTCGGGGTGGCCGGCAGCGACGGGCGACGGGCCGGGGCGGCCTTCATCGAGCGCCTGCAGATGGTCAGCCACCTGGCCAACGTGGGCGATGCCCGCACGCTGGTCATCCACCCGGCATCGACCACCCACCAGCAACTGTCCGACGAGGCCATGGCGGCCGGTGGGGTGGGCCCCGACATGGTGCGCCTGTCCATCGGCCTGGAGGACGTCGACGACATCCTGTGGGACCTCGATCAGGCCCTCACCGGAGCGGGGGAGGCATCGTGAGCGGTTCGCCGGACCATCGGGAGTCCATCGACGGCTGGACGTCGCCGTCGGCCACCGAGCGCCGTGACCTGCTGGCCGGCATGCGGACCATCGCCATGGTGGGCGTGTCGGCCAACCCGGCCCGGCCCAGCAACTTCGTGGCCACCTACCTGCTGGCCACCGACTACGAGGTCCACTTCGTCAACCCGATGGCCGACGAGATCCTGGGCCGACCATGCGTACCCACCCTGGCCGACCTGCCGGTGGTTCCCGACTGCGTCGACGTGTTCCGCCGCCTCGACGACGTGCCGGCCGTCGCCGACGAGGCGGTGGCCGCCGGGGCCCGGGTGTTCTGGACCCAGTTCGGCCTGTGGAGCCCCGAGGCGGCGCGCACGGTGCTGGACGCCGGCATGGACCTGGTGATGGACCGGTGCCTCAAGGTCGAGCACGCCCGCTTCCACGGCGGACTGCACCTGGCCGGCTTCGACACCGGTGTGGTCGATTCCCGCCGGAACCCGGGTCGGGGCGGGTCCGACGGCCCCCGGTAGCCCCGTCGGTCAGCGGGGTTCGCAGACCACCAGGGGGATGTCCCGGTCGGTCCTGGCCTGGTACTCGGCGTAGGCGGGCCAGGCGGCCAGCGCGGCAGGCCAGCGCTCGGCCTTCTCCTCCGGCGACGCCGTCCGGGCCACCAGCTCGTGGACCTCGGCCCGGTCCTGGATGGTGACCTCCGGGTTGGCCTGCAGGTTGAGGTACCAGACGGGGTTCCTACGGGCTCCGCCCTGGGACGCCACCACCAGGTAGTTCCGGCCATCGTGGACCCGGATCAGCGGGGTGCGCCGCAACTGGCCGGACTTCCGGCCGATGGTCGACAGGATGATGCACTCGGCACCGTTGAACTCGAAGCCGTCGGCGCCGTCGGAGGCCAGGTAGCGCTCCACGTGGTCGGCGCTGGGGGAGAAGGGGCTGGGGGCGTACTCGGGATCGGTCATGGGTCGACCCTACGG
>CAYWBE010000032.1:0-12074 GCA_964456295.1 uncultured Candidatus Nemicrothrix sp. | reverse complement strand
TTGGGGGCTTTCCCAGGGTCCCGCTCCTCCGTCGGACTCCCGAGCCTGAGCTCCGGTGCCCTCTGGTGGATCGGTTCCATCCGGTTCCGTATCCCCTCGCCGTGTTCGGCGTGCAGACAGGATGGACCAGTGGGTCCAGCCGGTCAACCGCTACCGGGGTTTTCCACCGTGGTCATGCCGATATCCCCAGACGGGCGGGCCGAGATCCACAGCCCTGTCCACAGAATGGAGGCTGGGGAGGCCGCTGGAGGCCCAGGAGTGGACTCAGGTGACGAGTCCGGCGCCGGCCAGCAGTGCGCCGAGGGCCGCCAGGAAGCCCATGCCCCCGGTCGCCCCGCGTAGGGCCGGCGAACGGGTGGTGGAGTGGACGGCGGCCGCCGCCCCCGATACCCCGACGAGGAACAACTTGATCAGCATGGTGGCCAGGTAACCGTCGGAGCGGTGGGAGAGCCCGACCTCGGCCAGCCCCCAGACACCAGTCACCACGGCCAGGGCGAAGCACGGCCAGGCCACCCGCGAGAATCGGTCGGCAGCCAGCCGGGGGGCGTCGGAACCGAGGCCCCTGAGCACCCCGAGGAGCCCGAGCATCAGGATCTGCCCACCGATCCAGCCAGCCACGCCGAGGAGGTGCAGGAAGGTGCGGATGGTGTCGAGGTTCAGGGCTGCGAGGACGGAGGTCTGGGATGCCATGGGGTGAGTCTGCCGCGGGCCGGGCCGATCCGGATCGGATCATTCGATCCACTGGCCGCGGTCGATGAGGACGGACCGCAGGGTCGAGGGCCGGTCGGTCATGAGGCCATCCACTCCGAGGTCCAGGAGTCGGTGCATCTCGGTGGGATCATCGATGGTCCACACGTGGACCTGCAGGTCGTTGCGGTGGGCGTGGTCCACGAGACGTCGATCCACGATCGGTATGCCCGCCTGTCGGACCGGCACCTGGAGGCAGTCGACGTATGTCGGAGCCGACGCCAGTCCGAGGCTGGCCAGCCGGAACCGGATGGTGGCCCGAGGCCCGGCCGAAATGCAGAGGTCCGGGCCGAGGAGGCTGCGACAGCGGCTGAGGCGGCGGTCGGAGAACGATCCGAGGCAGACCCGATCCAGCGCCCGGTGGCGGGTGATGACCGCCGTCAGGGGTTCCACCACCCGGTCGTCCTTCGGGTCGATGTTGATCCGGGCCTGTGGAAAGGCCTCCAACAGCTGATCCAGGGTCGGGATGGGTTCCACGCCGTCGATCCGGGCTTCGGCCACCTCGTCGGCCGTGCACGCCGAGATCGGGCCGGACCGGTCGGTCACCCGATCCAGGGAGGCGTCGTGGAAGGCCAGCACCACCCCGTCGGCCGTCAGGTGGACGTCGGTCTCCAGGTACCGGTAGCCGAGGGAGACCGCGTGGGCGAAGGCGGCCAGGCTGTTCTCAGGATGCGCCTCGGTGCCGCCACGGTGGGCGAAGGCCAACGGGCCGGTGTGATCCAGATAGGGATGCCGACCGGTAGTTCGCATGAATCTCAGGCTAGGTGTCCGTGGACGGTCGGTAGCCTGCCGGGATGAGCCGTCGGACCAAGATCATCGCCACCATCGGACCGGCGTCCGACGACGAGGAGACCCTCCGGGCCCTGATCAGGGCCGGCATGGACGTGGCCCGCCTCGGTCTGGCCCACAACACCATCGAAGAGGCGGCCGAGCGGATGGCCCGGATCCGGCGGATCGCCGCGCTGGAGGGTCGCTACGTCGGGATCCTGGTCGACCTGCCGGGGCCGAAGGTGCGTGCTGCGTCCTTCGGTGAGGAGGCGGTCGCCATCGTCGAGGATTCGCTGGTGACCCTCCGGGTCGGGGGGCGTTCCAGCACGGCCACCGACCTCGAGATCGACTACGCGGGCCTGCTGACCGACGTGGTGGCCGGCGACCGCCTCAGCATGGGTGACGGTCGGGTGGTGCTGGAGGTCCAGGACGTCGACGGCGACCGGGTCTCGGCCCGGGTGGCCCATGGCGGGGTGCTGACCGGGAGTCCCGGTCTGCACATTCCATCGGACCGCCTGTCGATGAGGGCCCCCACCGACGAGGATCTGGTGGCCGTGGAACACTTCGTTGAACTCGGCGTGGACATGATCGCCGTCTCCTTCGTCCGGTCGGCCGGCGACCTCGAACGGCTCCCGGTGGAGCCCTATCCGGCGGGGCCGATCGTGGTGGCCAAGATCGAGACGCGGGCCGCCATCGACGACCTACCGGCCATCATCGAGGCCTCCGGGGCGGTGATGGTGGCCCGGGGCGATCTGGGGAGTGAGTGCAGCATCGAGGAGCTCCCGATCCTCCAGAAGGAGATCATCCGGCAGTGCATTGCCCTGGGCCGGCCGGCCATCACGGCCACGCAGATGCTGGAGACCATGGTGGCCAACCCGGAACCCACCAGGGCCGAAGCCTCCGACGTGGCCAATGCCGTGTGGGACGGCTCGAGCGCGGTGATGCTCTCCGGGGAGACGGCGGTGGGTGTGGATCCGGTGAACGTGGTGGCCACCATGTCCCGGATCGCCGAGCGGGCTGACGAGGCGTTCGACCACCGGGGGTGGATGTCAGAGCTGTCCGAACTCCGGATGACCGACACCGAGGACCCGGATTCGTCGATCACCGACGCCATGACCCAGGCCACGGCCCGGGCGGTCGACGAGTTGGGGATCGGCACGATCCTCTGCGTCTCGGGAAGTGGCTTCACCGTCCGTTCCATGGCCCGCTTCCGGCCCTCGGCCCACATCGTGGGCCTGAGCTCCGACGAGCGGACGGTCCGCCAGCTCACGCTGAGCTGGGGGACCGAGCCCATCCACCTGCCCGAGGAGGGCGACCTGGACGACCGGGTGTCGGCAGCCCTCGAGGTGGCCCGGAACCGGGGTGTGGTGCAGGCCGGCGAACTGGTCGGCGTCCTGGCCGGCACCGATGTGCAGTCCCGGTCGACCAACGCCCTGCGCGTCGAGCGGGTGCCACCGGCCTGATCGGCTCGACGGGGCCTGCCCCGCGTGCCGGTCAGCAGTTCGGATTCAGGTCCTCGGGAACCTGGACCACCTGCCCGAACAGGGCGCAGGAACACTCCGCGGCGCAGTCGGCGAGAGCCACCCGCTGGCTCCAGAGGCCGACGGCCAGGGCGGTCAGGGCGATGATGGCCAGCGCCCGGAGAACCAGCCGTCGGATGATCCTGACGGCCAGGACGACCAGCAGGAGGCTCACCACGATGGCCACCACGGCAGCGGCCCGCAGGAAGGACGGATCGATCCACGCCGGCAGGTCCACCAACTCCGGCACACGGTCGGCCACCGAGTCGAGGCGTTCGGCCACTCGGTCCAGCAGCGGCTCGTCGGGCCGGCCCGCGGCGGTCATCTCGATGTCGGTAGTGGCACCGGTGGTCATCGGGCGAGGGTAGCCATGGCTGCTGCGGCGGTCGGGGCACCTCGTCGGGGTGGCGCTACTGTCGGGCGGGTGACCGACCCCTCCTCTGCCGCCCGCCCCGTGACCCTGACCGGTTCGGGGCCGCCGGAGACGATCCTGGGTCCCGAGGAGCAGCGGGCCGACACGGCGCTGGCCGATGCGCTCGCTCTGGCCGCCGATGCCGGACGGCGGGATGCCGTGGCTGCCGTGGTGGCCGACTGGCCTCGCCACCTCGACGGCTGGGCCCGCCTGGGCGATCTGGGACGCGATGCCATGGAGTCCTACGCCGCCTACCGGGTGGGCTACCACCGGGGGCTGGACCGCCTCCGCCAGAGTGGCTGGCGGGGATCGGGGTACGTCCGCTGGCGCCACGGGACCAACCGGGGATTCCTGCGGGCACTGGCCGGCCTGGCCCGGGTGGCGGACCAGATCGGTGAGCGGGACGAGGCCGAACGCTGCGAGTTGTTCCTCCGGCAACTGGACCCCGACTGGTCCGCGGCCTGGTTGGACGCATCGGCCTGACCCGGCCCGACCCGATGATGGTGCCGCGGTTCTCAGGGGCGGTCCTGACCGGCGGAGTGAGTCGGCGGATGGGTCGGGACAAGGCCCTCCTGCGGGTCGGCGGGCGACCTCTGGCTGGGGTGGTGGCCGATGCGCTCTCCGGGGCAGGAGCCGAGCAGGTGGTGGCCATCGGGGGTGACCGGTCGGGCCTGGTCGCCGCGGGACTCACGGTGGTCGATGACGCTCATCCCGGCGAGGGACCGCTGGGAGGCATCCTGACGGCCATCGGTCGCCTGGCCGGTCCCGGCCTGCCGGTGGTCGTCCTGGCCTGTGACCTCCCGGCGGCCGACCCCGGGAACGTGGCTGCGGTGGTTGCCCCCCTGGATGGCCTCGACGGGCCGATGGTGGCCGTGCCGGTGGTGGACGGTCGGCGCCAGTGGATGCACGCCTGCTGGTCGGCATCGGCTGGCCAACTGCTGGCCGCGTCCTTCGAGGCCGGCGAGCGGGCCACCTGGCGCGCTGCTGAGGAATCGGTGGCCAATGGGCTGAGGATCGTGGAGGTGGCGGGGCCGTCGCCCGACGGGTTCCGGGACGTGGACCAACCGTCGGACCTGCAGTTGGACCGGCCGGCCGGGGAGGCGCCGCGAGACCCCGCCGACCCGGGGGCCGACCGGTAGGGTCGGACGACGCTCCCGACCGGTCGGGGGCCGCGGGAGGCCCCGCTGGAGTGGACCCGCCGAGCAGCGGGGCGAGGGAGCATCGATGACCGAACGCCCGGAGGTCCCCGAGGTGGACGTGGACGAGCTGCAGGAGCGCCTGGCCACGGGAGCTGCCCTGCTCGACGTCCGGGAACCCGACGAGGTCGACGAGGTCCGGGTGCCCGGTGGCATCCGGATCCCCCTCCAGTCGGTGCCCCACCGTCTGGATGAGATCCCGTTGGCGGGAACCCTCTACGTGATCTGTGCGCTGGGGGGCCGAAGTCGGGCGGCCGCCGAGTTCCTGCGGGCCAACGGCATCGACGCGGTCAACGTGGCCGGGGGGACCAGTGCCTGGGTGGCTGCCGACTTCGAGACCGAGTCCGGCCCGATCGACGGAGCGGGGTCCTGAGCGGGCGAGCGCCGGTGGACTTCCGCCTGATCACCGATCAGGCGGAGTTCGAGGCGCTGCTGCACGTCCTGGGCGATGAGTCCCGGATGGCCGTCGACACCGAGTTCCACCGGGAGAAGACCTACTTCCCGAAGGTGGCCCTGGTCCAGGTGGCGTGGTCAGGCGGCCTGGCGCTGATCGATCCGTTGGAGGTGGACCTCCGGCCGATGGCCGACCTCCTGGAGTCCGACATCCTGGTGGTGATGCACGCTGCCGGACAGGACCTGGAGGTCTTCGACCGGGCGTGCAGCGCGGTGCCGGCCAACCTCTTCGACACCCAGCTGGCAGCCGGGTTCATCGGCCTGTCCTCGCCGTCGTTGGCTTCGCTCCATGAACGCGAGTTGGGCCTTCGCCTCCCCAAGGGCGACCGCCTCACCGATTGGCTGGCTCGCCCGTTGACCACCTCTCAGTTGGACTATGCGGCCTCCGACGTGGCCCACCTGCTGGAGATCCACGACCGGCTGCTTCGTCGTCTGACCGAGGACGGTCGGCTTGAGTGGGCCGAGCAGGAATGCGTGGAGATGCTGGCTCGTGAGCGCGGGAGGCGGAAGCCCGAGGACGCATGGATGCGGATCAAGGAGGCCCGACAGCTCCGAGGTCGAGCCAGGGACGTGGCCCGGTCGGTGGCCGCATGGCGGGAGCGCCGGGCCGCAGAGGTGGACCAACCGGTTCGCCACGTCGTGCCCGACCTCGGCGTGGTGGCGGTGTCCCAGCGGGCGCCGCGGACCATCGACGAACTGCGGAAGGTCCGGGGGCTGGATGGTCGCCATCACAAGGGTGCGGTGGCCGAGGGGCTGTTGGGTGCGGTCGCCGCGGCTGACGACCTGCCGCCGCTGGAGGCCGAGACTCCGCGCCGTGACACCGGCAGTGACGTCCGGGCCGCGGTCACCCTCGTGTCGGCCTGGGTGGCCCAGCTGTCGCGGGACATCGACCTGGATCCGACGCTGGTCGGCACGAGGAGCGACATCGAGGATCTGGTGAGGGGCGTGGCCGACGCCAGGATGACCGTCGGATGGCGCCACCAGGTGGTGGGAGGCCCGGTGGACGACCTGCTGAGTGGGCGGGCTGCCCTGGCCTTCGATGGCCGCGGGGGCCTCCTGCTGGAGGAACGCAAGCCCTGACCGGGGGAGTGCCCCCTCCCCATGGAAGGGGGTGACCCTCGGTAGGATGGCGGCTCACACCGTGACCGATCGGGAGGGTGCCCGGTGAAGAAGGGCCGACATCGCCGCTACGAGGAAGCGCGGGCGTTGAAGCAGAATCAGGACCTCGACCTGGATTCCATCTTCGACAGCCTCGACGTGGTCGAGCGTGACGAGAACGAGGGATCCCCGGCGTTCGACGCCTGGGCCGACGAGTACGACGACGCCGACGAGGCCCTCGAGGAGACCGCCGAGTCGGCCTGAGCCGGGACCCTTCGACCGAGCCGGTCAGCCTCCGGTCTCGTCCAGGATCTCGTCCAACTTGAGGATGTCGTCGGCCGACAACATGCCGATGAATCCGCCCTCGGCGTCGGTGACGGCGAGGATGTCCACGTCGGCCTGTTCCATGGCCACGATGGCATCGCGTAGCGACCAGTTGGGCAGGGCCGCAGGAAGGTCGGCGTTGAGGAGGTCGCCCACCGCGGTGTCGTCCCAGGCCGATCGCTCGATGGTCGACACCTCGCTCAGGCTGATCATTCCCCGGTACTCGACGCCGTCCACCACGGCGACCGACCGTTCGCGGCGGCCGAGGACGTGCAGGTACATGAACTCCGAGACGGTGGCATCCGGAGGCACGGTCAGGACGTCGGTGTCCAGGGCCGAGGTCACCGGCAGGGTGAATCGCCGTTCGAGGTGTCCGAGCCGCACCGAGTGCTGGTGTTCGGCTACCGAGGACTTGCCGGCCACCAACTGGCTCACCGCCGCGGCGACGAGCGCGGGGACCACGAAGGAGCCTCCGGTCGACTCGGCCACGAACATCACCGCCGAGATGGGTGCCCGGTAGCCGGCACCGAGGAAGGCGGCCAGCCCGAGGGTCGGGTACAGGCCCGGTCGGTCGGCATCCAGCATTACGCCGGTGAACTGGCCGAGGATGACGCCCTGGACGGCCAGGGGAATGAACAACCCACCCACCCCGCCGGCCGCCAGAGTCACGATGGTCGCAGCGATCCGGAGGCCGAACAGCAGGGCGATGAGTCCGAGCCCCTGTCCGGGCCTGACCACCCACTCCATGGCCTCGAATCCGGGGCCGATGGTGAGCGGGGCGTCGAAGGCCAGGTCGGCCACGATGGCCAGTCCGGCCAGTGCGCTCCCACCCATGATGACCCGCGGGATGAACGTCGGCGTCTTGGACTGCGTCTTGGCCCACCGGACCAGCCAGGCCATGAACCGTCCCCCGAGGCCGGCGAAGATCCCCAGCAGGAGGGCGCCGAAGACGTGGCTCACCTCCACCGCGGTGAAGATGGCAGCCAGGTCGGCCTGGTCGAACCAGACCACGTCGGTGTCTGACCTGATGGCCAACTGCTTGACGTTCAGGCCGATCCGGTTCTCCGGGTCGTTCAGGAACGGGATGACGGGGTCGTGGCCGATCAGGTTGATGTAGGTGACGTAACTGGTAGCCGAGGCCAACAGGGACGGCAGGAGGGCCCGACGGTTCACGTCGTCGCGGTAGGGGGCCTCCAGGGCGAACAGGACGCCGGTGGCCGGGGCCTTGAACACGGCTGCTACGCCGGCTGCCGCGCCCGCCGTCAACAGGATCTTCACGTCCTCGCGCCGTAGCCACCGGCGGAAGCGGTCGCGGATGCCGAGGCCCACCGTGGAGCCGGCGTAGATGGACGGGCCCTCCAGACCCAGGGCGCCGCCCATCCCGATGGTCGTGATGCCGGCCAGCAACTTGATGGGCAGGTCGCGCAACGGGAGGTTCGGGCTGCGGTCGTGGAAGGCCCGGTTGAACTCGTCGGACGTGCCGGCGGCCAGTCGGCGTCCCGGGTAACGGAGGATCAGCGCGGCCAGCAGTAGCCCCACGCCCGGAGCGACAGCGATCTGCCACAGTGGACGATGGAGGATCCGCTCCAGCAGCACGCTGGCCGAGACGTACTCGAATCCGGCGATGAGGACGGCTACCACCGCGCCGGTGAGGATGGCCAGCGTCAGGACCGGGGTGTCACCCCGGGTGGCGATGGTACGAAGCCGTTTCACGGCGTTCTTCCTACACCCTCGGACCGGGGGATCCTCGGACGGGTGGGCCCATGGGCCGGTTGGCGATCGGGCAGACTGCCGGAATGGTGACTTCTCCGCTCGCCAGCCTCCTCGGTGGGCCACTCAGGGGACTCCGGCGTCGTGGCCGGGGCGGCGACAGCCTGGAGGGTGACCTGATTGCCGTGCTGGGCGGTGATCGGGTGGAGTCCGGTGCCGGTGCGTTGAACCTCTACAGCAGGGATGGCTCGGTGACCCGGGGTGGAAGGGCCGGGATCGTCTGCTTCCCGGAGACCACGGCCGAGGTGTCGGCCTGCGTGGCCACCGCAGCTCGGCATGGTCGACCGTTCGTGCCCCGGGGGGCGGGTACCGGCCTGGCCGGTGGTGCTGTGCCGTGTGACGAACCGGTCATGGTGGTGACCACCCGGATGGACGTCATCCACGAGGTCGACGTGGAACGCCGCCTCGCCTGGGTTGGGCCGGGCGTGGTGAACCTGGACCTCTCACACCATCTGACGGGTACGGGGCTGCACTTCGCCCCTGACCCGTCCAGCCAGCAGGCCTGCACCATCGGCGGCAACGTGGCCAACAACTCCGGTGGCCCCCACTGCCTGTTGTACGGGGTGACCAGCGCCCACGTCCTGGCCGTGGAGGTGGTGCTCCCTGACGGCGAGGTGGTGGTGGTGGGCGCCGAGGAGGGCCGCTCCGCGGGCTACGACCTTCGAGGGGCCTTCGTCGGCGGTGAAGGCACCCTGGGGATCGCCACCCGGATCTGCGTGCGACTGACCGAGGACCCGCCGGAGGTGGCCACCCTCCTGCTGGACTTCGGGACCGTCCAGGGGGCGGCCGATACGGTCAGCGCGGTCATCGCGGCGGGCATCGTGCCCGCGGCCCTCGAGATCATGGACCAGCGGGTCGTGGAGGCCGTGGAGCCGTTCGTGGAGGCGGGCTACCCCCTGGACGCCGCGGCGGTGCTCATCGTGGAGTTGGACGGGTTGCCGGCCGGGGTGGCGGCGGCCATCGCCAGGATCGAGGCCATCGGAACGGCCAATGGGGCCCGGACCGTACGGGTGGCGGCCACCGAGGACGAGCGGGACCGGATCTGGAAGGGCCGCAAGAGTGCCTTCGGGGCCATTGCCGTGATCAAGCCCGACTACTACCTGAACGACACGGTCATCCCCCGGACGAAGTTGGCCGAGGTGCTGACCCGGGTGTACGAGGTGATCGAGGAGCGGGACCTGATCGTCATGAACGTCTTCCACGCAGGGGACGGGAACCTGCATCCGCTGATCGTCTTCGATGCGCGCGAGCCGGGGGTCATGGAGCGGGTCCTGGAGGCCGGGGAGGAGATCGTCCGGATCTCCGTCGAGGCCGGTGGCGTGCTGTCCGGCGAGCACGGCATCGGCCTGGAGAAGAAGCGGTTCATGTCGATGCAGTTCCGCCCGGCCGACCTCGAGGCCCAGGACCGGTTGCGGCGGGCGTTCGACGTGGACGGCCTGGCCAATCCGGCCAAGGTGCTGCCCGGCGGTGCGAGTTGCGGACACGTGACCAGCCTCGGCCGGACGCCGGAGGGAACGTGGGTGTGATCGACATGGAGGCCTTCCGGGACGAGGTCGGTGGCTCGGACCCGGTCTGCGTCCGGGGCGGGGGTACCCGCTGGGATCTCGGGGGAGGTGACGACGGTGCCCGGTGGGTGCGGGCGCCCGAGGGGGTCGAGGCGTTCGAGCCGGCTGAGATGACGGTGACCGTGGGTGCGGGCACCACGGTGTCCGCGTTGGCCGCGGCCCTGGCCGAGCACGGTCAGGAGGTGGCCATCGACGGGCCGGCGGGGTCCACGGTCGGAGGCGCCCTGATGGTGGGTCGGAGCCCGTTGCGGCGGGGCCGCCTGGGCGAGGCGGCCGACGTCCTACTGCAGGCCGACTGCGTCGGTGCCGACGGCGTGGCCTTCACCGCCGGTGGCCCGACGGTCAAGAACGTGACCGGCTACGACCTGTGCCGACTCCTCGTCGGCTCCCTGGGAACCCTGGCCCTCGTGGGAAGGGTCATCCTGCGGACGAGGCCCCTGCCCGAGGCCTCGGCGTGGATGTCGGGGGAGGTGGGGGCTGCTGGGGTCCTCGACGTGCTGTACCGGCCGGCCACCGTGCTGTGGGACGGGGTCCGGACCACGGTCCGTGTCGAGGGCCACGGTGATGACGTGGCCGAGGAGGTGGGGCGACTCCGGGCACTCGGGATGTCGCCGCTGGACCCGCCGGGCCTGCCGACCCAGCGGGACCGGTGGACGGGCGTCCTGCCGCCGGGTGGTGTCCTGGAGCTGGGGGCGGGCGTCGTCCACCGGCCGGATCCACCGTCACCGGTCGAGGTGCCCGTCGGGGTCAGGGCCCTGGGCGAGCGGGTACGCGATTCGTTCGATCCCACCCGACGATGCAACCCCGGCCGCGATCCCCACCGGGTGGCGGCATGACGGGGTCGACCTCCGGGGTGACGGCCGGCCCGCTGGGGCTGGACGACCAGGCGCTTGCCGCCTGCGTGCAGTGTGGGCTGTGCCTGCCGCACTGCCCGACTTACCGGGTGACCGGGGACGAGCGCCGGTCACCCCGGGGTCGAATCTCGCTGATGCGCGCCGTGGAGTGGGACGGCCTGGAACCCGATGACGAGTGGCACGAGGCCATGGATACCTGTGTGCAGTGCCTGGGATGCGTCACGGCCTGTCCATCCGGGGTGCCCTACGGGGACCTGATCGCCGCGACACGGGCGGCGGCCTCCGACGCCCGTCGACCGGCGGTGGGCCTCCGGTTCGGCCTCTGGGTCATCGGGCGGCCGGTATTGCTGCGGCTGGGTAGTCGGATCCTGGCCGTCCTCCAACGGCTGGGACTGATGCGCCTGGCCCCACGGTGGGTGGCCGGTGCACTGCCGGCCCGGCTCTCCGTCCGGCGCCGACCCCCCGCCACCACGACGTCACCGGACGGGTCCTCGGAGGTGGTGTTGTTCACGGGCTGCGTGATGGACGTCTGGCAGCCCGAGGTCCACGCGTCGGTCGTCGAGGTGCTGGACGCCATCGGGGTGACCGTCGAGCGGTCCGGCGACCTGGCCGGCTGCTGTGGTGCGTTGCACGGGCATGCCGGACTGGTGGACGTCCAGCGGCGTCACGCCGAACGGGTGATGGCCGCCATCGGTGCCGATCGTCCGGTGCTGGTGGATTCGGCGGGCTGTGGTGCCGCCCTCAAGGGCTACGGGGAGTTGCTGGGCACACCGGAGGCCCGGGCATTCGCGGCCCGGGTGGCCGACGTCCATGAATGGCTGGCCGCTGATCCCCGCCTCGCCGAGCACCAGTTGGCGCTCGGCAGCGAAGTGGAGGAGAGCGGCTCCATGGATCCGGTGATCGTCCAGGACCCGTGTCACCTCCGGCATGCCCAGGGCTGCCACGGTGCAGTGCGCGACGTTCTGGCGCCGCACGTGGCGATCTTCGAGCTGGACGACGAGGGCCTGTGCTGTGGGGCCGGTGGGGCCTTCTCGGTGGTCCAGCCGGCCCTGGCCTCAGATGCCCGGGAACGGAAATTGGCAGCGGTGGCCCGGGCCACGGACCGGACCGGTGCCACCATGGTGGTCAGCGCCAACCCGGGTTGCGCCATGCACCTGGCGGCAGCCGGCCTGGAGGTCAGACATCCCATGGAGGTCCTGGCCGAGGCGCTCCGGGAGACCGGGTCGGGGAGAGGGGGAACTGCGGATGGCCGGTGAGTTCGACGAGATCAGGGGACGCCTGGAGGCCATCGCCGAGGAGTTGGCCGACCTGGCCATGGTTCGCCTCCGGGAGTCGATCGACGCCGGGGGGAGCGAGCTTCCGATCGA
>CAYWBE010000031.1:0-12241 GCA_964456295.1 uncultured Candidatus Nemicrothrix sp. | reverse complement strand
GCCGTTCGATCAGCGGGGTGGGCAGCACCAGGTTCAGGTCGTACTGCTCGAAGCGGCTCTCGGTCCGCATCTCGATGGTGTCCCGGAAGCCGTCGGTGGTGACCAGCGCGGTACGGGCTCCGGTCCGACCGATCAGGGCGTTGGTGGCCAGCGTGGTGCCGTGGATGAACGTGTCCAGGTCGGCCAGGTCGGCGCCCGCCTCGGCCACCACGGTGCGGACCCCGTCCAGGATGCCCCGCTCGGGTGCGTCGTAGGTGGTGAGGACCTTGGTGGAGAACACCTCGGCCCCCGAGCCGCCGGAACGGCCGTCGACCTCCAGGACGACGTCGGTGAAGGTGCCTCCGACGTCGGCGCCGATGCGCATGGCCATCGTCCGGACCTCAGTCGCCGCCGAGCACCTGCTCGAGCGTGGGGAAGTCGTTGGGTGGCATGATGTCCACGGTGGCCGAGCGCTGCTGGGAGAGCATCCCGCCGTCCACCTTGATGACGTCGCCGGTGATGTACCGGGCGTCGTCCGAGGCCAGGAACAGGGCCGGGCCGGCCATGTCGTCGGGGTCGCCGGGGCGCCCCAGCGGGATGTTCTCGCCCCGCAGGCGGCGCGCCGCCTCGTCCATGCCCTCGGTGTCGATCGACCCGGGCATCAGGGCGCACACCCGGATGCCGTAGGGGCCCAGGTCCAGGGCCATGGCCCGGGTGAGGGCCTCGATGCCGCCCTTGGAGGCGTCGTAGGCCGTGAACGCCCGGTGGGCCCGGGTGGCGCCGCCCGACGACATGTTGATGATGACGCCGTGGCCGGCGGCCGCCATGATGCGGGCCGCCCGGTGGGAGCACAGGAAGTGGCCGGTCAGGTTCACGTCGATGATGCGTCGCCACCAGGCCTCGTCGGCCTCGAAGAAGTGGAGCATCGGGCTGACCATGCCGGCGTTGTTGACCAGCACGTCGACGGTGCCCCACTCCTCGACCACCGCGTCGAACATGGCGGCCACCTGGGCGGAGTCCGACACGTCGGCCGGAGTGGCCATGGTCGTCCCGCCGGATGCGGTGATGGCGTCGACCACCTCGGCCACCCGGTCGGCGTCGACGTCGTTG
Organism: uncultured Candidatus Nemicrothrix sp.; assembly: GCA_964456295.1. GTDB lineage: Bacteria > Actinomycetota > Acidimicrobiia > Acidimicrobiales > MedAcidi-G1 > UBA9410. The sequence continues at coordinate 11,152 of CAYWBE010000031.1, read as the reverse complement.
ACGGCCACGTGGGCTCCCGCTCCGGCGAACCGTTCGGCGATGGCCCGGCCGATGCCCTTGCCGGCACCGGTGACGACGACCACCTGTCCCTCATGCGTCAGGCCCTCGTGTGATCCAGCCATGTCCTGCACCCTCCGGTGGTCGATCGGGGTGGAGCCGCCCGTGCGCGGAGGCTACCGGCGGACCCCGTTCCGGGCCGATTCAGGCCTGTCCGAAGAACCGCCGGAACGAGTCGACCACATGGTCGGCCTGGCCGTCGTCCACGTCGAGGTGGGTCACGAACCGCATGGTGGGGGCCCAGTAGGTGGCGAGGATCCCGTCGGCCTTCAGGTGGTCGACCAATCCGCCGTGGACCTCGGCCGGGGGCGTGATCCAGAGCATGTTGGTGGCCAGCACCACGTCCAGGCCGGCGGTCGGGCCCAGGGGCGCCAGCCCGTCGGCGATCCGGGCAGCCCGGGCGTGGTCGTCGGCCAGCCGTTCCACGTGGTGGTCCACGGCATGGAGGCCGGCGGCTGCCAGATGGCCGGCCTGGCGCATCCCGCCACCCAGCATCTTGCGGATCCGGTAGGCCCGGCCGATCGACGCCCGGTCGCCGACCAGCACGCTGCCCACCGGGGCACCCAGGCCCTTGGACAGGCACAGCGAGACGGTGTCGACGTGGGCGGCGTAGGCGTCGATGCCCACGCCCTGGGCCACCGCGGCGTTGAACAGGCGGGCCCCGTCGAGGTGCACGGCCAGGCCGCACTCGTGGGCCGCGCCGGCCAGCGACGCCACGTGGTCGACCGACTGGACGTGCCCGTTCACCGTGTTCTCGAGGCTCAACAGGGTGGTGACCGGGTGGTGGGGGTCGGGTTCCTTGACTGCGGCCCGCACGTCGTCGGCCGAGAAGTGGTTGGTCTCGTCGACCTCGATGGGCCACGGCACGGCGCTGCCCAGCACCGCGGTGCCGCCCGCCTCGTTGACCAGGACATGGGAGGTTCGGCCGATCAGGTATTCGTCGCCCCGCCCACAGTGGCTGAGCACGGCGGCCAGGTTCGACTGGGTGCCCGACGAGAGGTAGAGCCCGGCCTCCTTGCCGGCCAGCTCGGCCACCCGGTCCTGGAGGGCGTTGACCGTCGGGTCCTCGTCGTAGACGTCGTCGCCCACGGCGGCGGCGGCCATGGCGTCGCGCATGGCCGGTGTGGCCCGGGTGACGGTGTCGCTGCGCATGTCGGCCCTCACGTCGCTGCCCATCGCCAGGTCGGCGGCCGTGGGGGAGAGCGCGGGGGCGAGCCCGTCGGTCTGGTCCATCAGCGCAGGCTACGGGTCCGGTGTGCCACGATCAGCGTCCGCCGGACGGTTACCGCCGACTGGTGGACATGCTGGAAGGGAGTGTCGATGAGCGGAGATCGTGGACCGCTGCTACCCAACGGGGTGGTGGCCCCCATCCTGACCCCGTTCGCCGACGACGGGTCGGTGTCACACCCCCGCATGGTCGACCACGCCCACCGGATGCTGGACGACGGTTGCGTGGGCCTGGCCGTGTTCGGCACCACCGGCGAGGCCCTGTCGGTGGCCGCCCGGGAACGCACGGCGGCCCTCGAGGCCCTCGTCGACGGGGGTATCGACCCCCGCGTGCTGGTGGTCGGTACCGGCCTGCCCAACCTTCCGGGCACCGTGCACCTGACCCGGCACGCCGTGGACCTGGGATGCCGGGCCTGCATGGTGCTGCCGCCCTTCTACTTCAAGGATCCGGCCGAGGAGGGCCTGTTCCGGCACTTCGCCGGGCTGGTCGAGGCGGTCGACGACGACCGCCTGCGGATCATGCTGTACCACATCCCCCAGGTGGCCGGCGTGGGCATCCCGGTGTCGTTGGCCTCCCGCCTCCGGGTTGAATTCCCGGACACCGTGGTGGCCGTGAAGGACTCATCGGGCGACTGGTCCAACACCGAGGCCCTGTTCGCCGTCGATGGCCTGACCGTCTACCCGGGGGCCGAACTGCCCCTGCTGGACGCCCTCGACCTGGGCGGCCCTGGCTGTATCACCGCGACGGCCAACGTGGCTGCCGGACCGGTGGCCGAGGTCATCCGCCGGCACGGCGAAGGGGGGCGTGCAGCGGCTGCTGTGGCCATGGAGGTGGCCCGTGCGGTGCGCATGATGCTCCAGGAGCACCCGGCCATCCCGACCATGAAGGGCCTGGTGGCCCACCGCCTGGGCGACCCGACGTGGGCCAACGTCCGGCCCCCGTTCCTCCCCGCTGACGGCGGCGTGATGGCCGGGCTGGCCCGGGCCATCGCCGAGGCCTCGGCCGGCCGATAGTCGTCCCGGGGAGGAACCGCGGCCCCAGCGTGTGATGCTGGGGCCATGGGAACCCATCACGACGAGGAACGCATCGGCGTCTTCCTCGACTACGAGAACCTGGCCATCGGCGCCCGACAGGACCTGGGCATCGACCGCTTCGACTTCGGGCCCATCGCCCGGGTGCTGGCCGAGCGGGGGCGGGTCGTCTACCGGCGGGCCTACGCCGACTGGTCGGGCTTCGACGAGGACCGGCGCCACCTGGCCCGCCACCAGGTCGAGCTGGTCGAGATCCCGCAGCGCATGGGGACGAGCCGGAAGAACTCGGCCGACATCAAGATGGTGGTCGACGCCCTGGAGCTGGCCTTCGAGCGCGACTACGTGACCACGCTGGTGATCTGCACCGGTGACAGCGACTTCACGCCGCTGGTGCAGAAGCTCCGCGAGCTGGACCGTCGGGTCATCGGCATCGGGATCCGCAACTCCACGTCCAAGCTGCTGCCTCCGGCGTGTGACGAGTTCCTGTACTACGACAGCCTGGAGGGCGTGGAGGCGGTCATCGAGGCCAGCCGTAGGCCCCGCCGACGGAGGAAGGCGGCAGCCCAGGAGGTGCCGGTCGAGGGTTCCGAGGGTTCCGATGGGTACGACGACGAGCCGACGACCGAGGCGCCGCCGCTGGAGGAACTGGTCATCTCGACGCTGGCCGGCATGCAGGGCTCCAACGACGACGTCCGGGCGTCGACCCTGAAGCGGGCCATCACCCGCATCGACCCCACGTTCAACGAGGCCGACCACGGGTTCCGGGGCTTCACCGAGCTGCTCCGCCACCTGGCGGGCCGCAAGCGGGTCGAGCTGTCCGGGGCCAAGCGCGATCCCGAGGTGGACCTGGTGACCGGTGACGGGCCGGCCCAGGAGGGCTTCGACCTGCTGGTCGCCGTGGTGGCCGCTGGTTCCAAGGGGACAGGGTCCAAGAAGGGTGGTGCGGCCCTGTCCAGCCTCAAGACCGAGATGAACCGTCGGGACGAGTCGTTCAACGAGCGGGCGCTGGGCTACGGCGGGTTCCTGCAGTTCTGCAAGGCCGCGGCGGCCCGTGACCTGGTGGCCATGGCCTGGGACGACGACCGCGGCGACTACCTGCTCACACCGGCCGAGTGACTGGGGGGCCGACCGCCCGGTCGGAGCGCATCACGGCGATCGACGTGCTGCGGGGGTTCGCCCTCCTGGGCATCCTCGGTGCCAACGTCCCGCTGTTCGGGCTGGCGGATTCCTCGGCCATCGACGCCGCCTTCGACGACCTGGAGGTCGGCTGGACGGGTGCGCCGTTCAGGGCCTGGCTGCTGGTGGTCGTCCTTAACAAGATGATGGCCGTCTTCTCGATGCTGTTCGGTGCCGGCGTGCTCCTTGTGGTCGACAACGTCGAACGGCGGGGCGGTTCGGCCCTGGGCCTCCACTACCGGCGGAACCTGCTGCTCCTGGCCATCGGGTTGGCCCATGGAGCACTCTGGTTCGGCGACATCCTCACCGTCTACGGGGCCTGCGCACTGGTGCTGTATCCGCTGCGACGACTGCCGGTACCGGCTCTCTTCGGCGGGGCGGGGGCCATCTGGGCACTGGCCTTCGTGGTGGGGACGGGTTCCGACGAGCAGTACGTGGTGCGGGCCCTGGCCATGATGCTGGCCGGGATGGCCCTCTACCGGACGGGCGTCATCACCGGTGCCCGTCCGACCGACTGGTACCGACGGTGGGCGGTCCGGACGCTCTCGGTGGGCCTGTCTGTCGTGGCCGTCGGCTGGTCGTTCGACGAGGACGTGGCCGTCCATGTCAACAACATCGCCGTGCCGGCGGTGGCCTTCGGCTACGTGTGCCTGGTGATGGCCGTCTGCGGCGCCGGGCGCCTGCCCCGGGTCCGGGGTCGGCTGGCGGCGGCTGGCCAGATGGCCCTCACCAACTACCTGATGCAGAGCGTGCTCGGGCTGGCGGCCCTCGCCGTGCTGGACGACTGGCGCGGCGAGCGGGTGGACGCCCTCTGGATGATGGTGGTGATGCTGGCCATCTGGGTCGTGCAGTTGGCCTGGTCCGACGCCTGGCTCCGTCGGTTCCGCTTCGGCCCGGTCGAGTGGTTGTGGCGCAGCGCCACGTACCGCCGCTTCCAGCCGCTCAGGGCCTGATCGGGCGATCGGGCCGGACCGCCCGGTCGGTCAGCGGGCGCTGAAGCAGAGGTTGAGGGGCCGTCGTACGTAGTTGCCGGTGGCGTAGGCCATGTCGTCGACGTCGACCACGTAGTCGGGATAGCGGGCCAGCATCTCCTCGAGGGCCACCCGCCCCTGCAGACGGGCTGCTGCGGCACCCAGACAGTGGTGGGCGCCGTAGCTGAACGACAGGATGCGCGCCGGGTTCCGTCCGACGTCCAGCTGGTCGGCGTCGGGTCCGAACTCCCGGTCGTCGCGGTTCGCCGCGCCGTAGCTCAGCAGCACCTTCGACCCGGCGGGGATGGTCCGACCGTGGATGGTGACGTCCCGGGTGGTGGTGCGGGCCAGGTTCTGGACCGGGCTGGTGAGGCGCAGTAACTCCTCGACGGCGGCCGGGATCAGTGCCGGGTCGTCGACCAGCCGCTGCCGCTGGTCCGGGTGCTGGTGCAGGAGCGCCGTCGCTCCGCCCAGCAGGCCGGTCGTGGTGTCGTTGCCGCCGGTGACCATGGTGAAGGCGAAGCCCAGGATCCGTAGGACCGACACCGTGTCCTCGCCCATGGACACCAGCTGGCTGACCATGTCGTCACCCGGTCGCCCGCGGCGGCGCTCGATCAGTTCGGTGAAGTAGGCCAGCAGGTCCAGGACGCCTGATTCCGGGTCGTCGGTGCGACCCTGGGCCGCGGCGGCGACGATCTGGTCGGTCCACTGGTCGAACAGGAACCGGTCGGAGACGGGCACGCCCAGGTAGTGGGCCACCACGAAGCTGGGCAGCGGCTTGAACAGTTCGGCGACGATGTCGCCGCCCCCGTTTTCATCGAGCCGATCGAGGCGTTCGGCGACGAAGGCCCGTACGTCGTTCTCGAGGTCAGCCACCTGCCGGGGGGTGAAGCCCGGACCGACCAGTCGGCGGAACTCCGTGTGGTCGGGCGGGTCGAGGAACACCAGTGGGGTGGCCTCGCCCATGTCCACACCGACACCGGGTTCGACGGTCAGGCCCCGTGCCGACGAGTAGGTGGCGGTGTCGCGGGCGGCGTCGAACACGTCGGCGAACCGGGTGAGTACCCAGAAGTCGTCCTGGTTCTGCCGGCCGGTGCCGGCGGGAACGTGGTGGACCGGGTCGTGGTCCCGTAGCGCCCGGTACATCCCGAACGGGTCCCGCCACGAGGCGCCGGACCGGAGCCGGAAACCAACTGGTGTAGTGGACATCAGGTCAGCCCGCCTTCGGGAGGACGATGAAGGCGATGGCCACGTAGTGCAGAGCGGCGGCGGCCACCGTGAGGGCGTGGAACACCTCGTGGAACCCGAACGTGTCGGGCCACGGATCGGGCCGCTGGAAGGCGAACACCACGGCACCTGCCGTGTAGAGCAGGCCACCGATCAGCAGCAGCAGGAATCCGGCCACCCCGAGGTGGTGCCAGGCGTCGCCCACCACGGCCAGCAGGCACCATCCGACCACCAGATAGGGGAGGGCGACGACCGGCTTGGGGGCTGCGGCGAACCGGAGCCGGACCGTGGTTCCCACTGCCGCTCCGCCCCACACGAGGACCAGGACCAGCCTGGCGGCCCATGGCGAGAGGGTGAAGGCGGCCACCGGCGTGTAGGTCGCCGCGATGGCCACGAAGATCGTGGCGTGATCGAGGCGTTGCATGCGGCGGTCGCCGGTGCGACCCCACGGGATGCGGTGGTAGAGCGCCGAGACGCCGAACAGGGCCGCGACGGCCAGCACGTACAGGGCGATCACGAACCGGGGCCCGACGCCCGGCGCCCGCACGATCATGATCGGCGCCAGGGTGAGCGACGCCACGAACGCCATCCGGTGCGACACCCCCCGGAACCGGGGCTTGGTCGGGCTGGAGGTCACGTTCACGGCGTCGGCACCCTACGACCTCACCGGGGGTCGGTCCGGTAGGCAATGGAACGGTGTCGGATACTCAGGATGCGGACCGTGTGGCCGTTGTCCACCATCTCGTACAGGACGCGGTATGAGCCGACTCGGAGGACGAAGAGTCCTCGGAGCCGTCCCTGGAGTGGTTTGCCGGCATCCGGATCCCGTTCGAGTAGTCCGATCGATTCCCGGACGGTGTCGGTCTGCCTCCACGACAGGATCTCGAGGTCCACCTGTGCCCGGCGACCGAGCACGACCCGGGTCATGGGTCCGTGGGGCGTCGGGCGGCGTGTTCGGCTCGGAACTGAGCGAGGGTGATGAAGTCGCCACGTTCGAAGTCGGCGAGGCCTTCTTCGATGGCGGCCATGGTCTCCGGGTCGGACAGGATCTCGATCGTCTCCTCCATCGACTCGTACTCGTCGATGTCGACGAGCACTGCCTCGGGACGTCCGTTCCTGGTCACGACCACATGTTCGCCACGGCCTGTGACAGTGTCGATCAACTCGGCCAGGCGGGCCCGGAATTCTCGGACGGAGACGGTGAGCGCCATGCCTCTAGCGTAGGACGCGCGACAGGGCGCGTACAGGGTTGTGTACACAATTCGTCTGCCGTTCGACCCCCTGATCGGGCAGAATCGGGGATCGTCGGGCGGCGTGGACGGAGGGCGGCCCGACCGGAGGGAGCCCGGGTGGCAGATCGCTACGACTTCGTGATCGTGGGAGGCGGCTCGGCGGGCTGTGCCCTGGCCAACCGCCTGAGTGCCGATCCGTCCAATCGGGTCCTGGTGCTGGAAGCCGGTCGCCGGGACTGGCGGGCCGACGTGGTCATCCACATGCCGGCCGCCCTCTCGATGGGCATCGGCAACCGGTTCTACGACTGGATGTACGAGTCCGAACCCGAGCCCGAGATGGGTGGTCGTCGGGTGTACCACGCCCGCGGCAAGGTGCTGGGCGGCTCGTCGTCCATCAACGGGATGATCTTCCAGCGGGGCAATCCCATGGACTACGACCGCTGGGCGGCCACCCCGGGCTGCGGGTCGTGGGACTGGGCCCACTGCCTGCCGTACTTCCGCCGCATGGAGACCTGCCTGGCCGGCGAGGACGAGTGGCGGGGCGGCGACGGCCCGCTGAAGCTGGAGCGGGGCCCGGCCACCAGCCCGCTGTTCGAGGCGTTCTTCGAGGCCGTGCAGCAGGCCGGGCATCCGATGACGTCCGACGTCAACGGCTACCGCCAGGAGGGCTTCAACGCCTTCGACCGCAACGTCCACCGGGGTCGGCGCCTCTCAGCCGCCCGGGCCTACCTGCATCCGGTGCTCAGGCGCCCCAACCTGGACCTGTGGACGAAGGCGCATGCCACCCGCCTCGTCATCGACACGGCCGGAGGTGGCGATGCTCCCCGGGTGACCGGCGTGGAGGTCGTCCACCGGGGTCGTGCCCGCACCGTCGAGGCCGCCGAGGTCATCTCGTGCAGCGGCGCCATCAACACGCCGCAACTGCTGCAACTGTCGGGCATCGGCCCGGCCGCCGTGCTGGCCGACGCCGGCGTGGACGTCGTCGTGGACCTGCCGGGCGTCGGCGAGAACCTTCAGGACCACCTCGAGGTGTACGTCCAGTACGCCTGCACCCAGCCGGTGTCCATGGCGCCGCACCTGGCCCACTGGCGAAAGCCGTGGATCGGCCTGCAGTGGCTGTTCCGGCGGGGCCCGGGGGCGTCGAACCACTTCGAGGCCGGCGGGTTCCTACGCAGCAACGACGACGTGCCGTGGCCCAACCTGATGTTCCACTTCCTGCCCATCGCCATCCGGTACGACGGGTCGGTGCCGGCCGCCGGGCACGGCTACCAGTTCCACATCGGGCCGATGTTCTCCAACAGCACCGGGTGGGTTCGCATCCAGAGCGACGACCCGTTCCAGAAGCCGAAGCTGCTGTTCAACTACCTGTCCACGCCCGAGGACCGGCGGGAGTGGACCGAGGCCATCGAGGTGGCCCGCGACATCATGGGGCAGCCGGCGTTCGCCCCGTTCAACGGGGGGGAGGTCTCACCGGGGCCCGACGTGGTCGGTGACGAGGCCGTCCTGGAGTGGGTCCGAAAGGATGCCGAGACCGCGCTGCACCCGTCGTGCACGGCCCGCATGGGTACCGATGGGATGGGTGTCGTCGATCCGTCGTCGATGCGGGTCCACGGGGTGGACGGCCTCCGGGTGGTCGACGCCTCGGTGATGCCGACGCTCACCAACGGCAACATCTACGCACCGGTGATGATGACCGCCGAGAAGTCGGCCGACCTGATCCTGGGCAACACGCCGTTGCCGGCCAGTGACGCCCCGCAGTATCGCCACGGCGTGTCCGAACCGGACTGGTAGGCGCCCGTTGCGGCGCCCGTTACTGCAGGCGTTGGCCCGGTGGTGGAGAATCGGTCCATGAGGACCGTGATCCGCAACGGCGTCGTGTTCGATCCGGCGGCCGGAGTGCACCTGGGCGAACGGACGGTCGTCATCGAGGACGGCGTGGTCGTCGACCTGGTCGAGGGGCCGGGCGACGCTGCGGCCGCCACCGCGGACGTCGACGTGGATGCCCGGGGCCGCCACGTGCTGCCCGGGTTCGTCGACGGGCACGTCCACCTGTCGATCCACACCATGGACTTCGCCCGGGCCGAACGGGAGTGGCCGTTCGAGCAGGCCCTGGCCCGGGCCGCCCTGGCCGAGGCGACGGTGCGGCGGGGGTTCACCACGGTGCGCGACACCGGCGGCGACCTGCGGGGCCTGAAGCGGTCGATCCGGCGGGGCCTGTGCGGCGGGCCGCGGATCGTGTCGGCCGGGCGGATGATCTCCCAGACCGGCGGTCACGGTGACGTGCGTGGTTCGGTGGTGGATCCGCCGGAGTGCGGCTGCCAGATCGCGACATCGGAGTACGCCCACGTGGCCGACGGCCCGTCGGCGGTCCGGAAGGCGGCCCGCCAGTGCCTGCGCGACGGGTCGGACTTCCTGAAGATCCACACGTCCGGTGGGGTGGCGTCGCCCATGGATCCGTTGGACAGCGTGCAGTACACGGCCGAGGAGGTGACGGCCATCGTCACCGAGGCCGAGCACCGGCACACGTACGTGACGGCGCACGCCTACTCGTCGGAGTCGATGCTGCTGGCCGCCGAGCACGGCGTGGCCTGCCTGGAGCACGGCAACCTGGTCGACGGCGCGGCGGCGTCCCGGCTGGCCGAGCTGGGCACCACGGTCGTGCCCACGCTGGTCACCTACTGGGCGTTCGGCAACGACGCCGAGAAGTTCGGGTTCCCGGAACGCAATCGGGTAAAGAACGGCGACCTGTTCGAGCGGGGACGGGGCGCCGTCGGGGTGCTGCGCGAGGCCGGCGTCGAGCTGGGCTTCGGCACCGACCTGCTGGGCGAGGCCCAGCCCCACCAGAACCGGGAGTTCGCCATCCGGGCCGAGCTGGAGCCGGCCGTCGACGTGCTGCGGTCGATGTACGTCACCAACGCCCGCCTGTGCGCGCTGGAGGGGAAGGTCGGGACGCTGGCGCCCGGGGCGTTCGGCGACGCCGTGGTCACCGGGGTGGATCCGCTGGAGGACCTGGGGGCACTCGCCGAGCCGGACGCCATGCTGGATGCCGTGGTGCAGGGCGGCCGCCTGGTCGTCGACCGTCTGGGCTGAGGGGGTTTCCGTGGCGTTGCAGATCGGGCTGGGGTCGCGGATCCGGAAGTCGCCGTTCTTCGACGCCCTGGTGCGCCACGGTCTGACCCACGTCAGCGTCTACAACCACATGTACATGCCCGGGTCGTTCGGCGATACGGACGAGGAGTACCGGGCGCTCGTCGAGCGGGTGTCGCTGTGGGACGTGGCCGCCGAGCGCCAGGTCGAGGTGGTCGGCCCGGACGCCGAGGCGCTCTGCCAGTACGTGTCGGCCCGTGACCTGCGTGGGATGAAGGTCGGGCGGGTGCGGTACGCCCCGATGTGCGACCACGACGGGACGCTGATCAACGACCCGATGGCCCTGAAGCTGGCCGACGACCGGTGGTGGCTGTCCATCGCCGACAGCGACGTGCTGCTGTGGTGCCAGGCGGTGGCCGCCGAGCGGGGCCTGGACTGTCGGGTGTTCGAACCGGACGTCTCGCCGCTGGGCGTGCAGGGGCCGCGAGCCGACGACACGATGGCCGACCTGCTGGGCGACTGGGTACGCAACCTGCCGTTCTTCGCCTTCGAGGAGGTGGTGCACGAAGGGATCCCGTTCGTGCTGTGCCGATCAGGGTGGAGCGGCCAGGGCGGGTACGAGTTGTTCCTCCAGGACGGCTCGAAGGGCGTAGCGCTTTGGGACGCCGTGTGGGCGGCGGGGGAGAAGTACGGAATCCATCCGGGTGGGCCGACGCTGAACGAGCGGATCGAGTCGGACCTGTTCTCGTACCGGGCCGACTGCGGGGCCGGAGCGTCACCCCTGGAGGCGGGGCTGGAGAAGTTCCTGTCGCTGGACCGGGACGATGACTTCATCGGGAAGGCGGCCCTGCTGGCCGAGCGGGAGCGTGGCCCGGCGAGGCGGCTGGTGAAGGCGTTGTTGTCGGGGGAGCGGTTCACGGCGACCAGCGAGCATCCGTGGCCGGCGACCGGCCCGGACGGTCAGCCGTGCGGCGAGGTCCGGGTGGCCGTGTGGTCCCCGAAGCACGAGTCGAACCTCTGTCTCGCCCTGGTGTCGTCCGACGTGGCCGGAGGCCCGTTTATGACTGCGACGCCAACCGGTGAGGTCCTGGAAGCCACCCACCTCGCCCACTTCGCGGAGTAGGGAAGGGTGGCGTCCAGGCC
>CAYWBE010000030.1:0-12674 GCA_964456295.1 uncultured Candidatus Nemicrothrix sp. | reverse complement strand
AAGTCGGGTCGGAAGAGCACCTGGTTCTGCGATGCCAAGCAGACGGCGTGCCGGGCCGAGGGGATCCTGCTGGTGGCCGACGCCGCCCTGGCCGAGATCGATGCCATCGATGCCGCGGCGGCCACCGACGGGGTGGGGCCGGTCACCGCCATCGGAGGCCTGACCGCCGGTGCCGACCCGGTGGCCTTCGGCATCGCCGCGGTGGCCGCCAGCCGTGGGCGGCTTCTCCGGTCGTTCAGCATCCGCAAGGAGTCCAAGGACCATGGGGTGGAGGGCCGCCTGGCCGGAGCCCTGCTGCCCGGCGACCGGGTGGTCATCACCGAGGACACCGTCACCCGGGGGACGTCACCCCTGGAGGCCGCTGCGGTGGTCCGTGCGTTGGGGGCCGAGGCCGTCGCCGTCCTGCCCATCGTCGACCGGGGTGGGACGTGTGGCGCGGCGGCCGTCGCCGAGGGGATCGCCTTCCACCCCCTGGTCACCGCCCCCGATCTCGGCTTCCCCTACGAGGGCCCCTGACTCCCGGGCGGGGCGTTCCGGCGAGCCACTCCTAGGCTCGTCCGATGCCATTCCTCCCCACCGCGGCCTACTCGATCCACCTCCAGGTGGCGTTGGACAACGTGCCCAACACCCTGGGCCGCCTGGCCACGGCCATCGGCGAGGCGGGGGCAAACATCATGTCCATGGGCGGATTCGACGTCCGGGGCGACCTGCTGGTCAACGACGTGGTGGTCAACTGCCGCGACGAGGACCACGCGGCGGCCGTCATCGCCGCCGTCGAGGGCCAGGACGGCGTGGAGATCCTCCACTGGCACGACCGGACCTTCGACATGCACGAGGGCGGCAAGATCGAGGTGGCCTCCCTCGCCGAGGTGAACGACCGGCACGACCTCTCGATGGCCTACACCCCGGGTGTGGCCCGGGTCTGCATGGCCATCCACGAGGACCCGGCCCGGGCGCATGACCTGACCATCAAGAAGAACACGGTCGCCGTGGTCACCGACGGGACTGCGGTGCTGGGCCTGGGCGACATCGGGCCGGCGGCGGCCATGCCGGTCATGGAGGGCAAGGCCCTGCTGTTCAAGGAGTTCGCGGGCGTTGACGCCTTCCCCATCTGCCTGGACGTCACCGACCCCCGGGAGATCATCGACACGGTCATCCGCCTGGCCCCCACGTTCGGCGGCATCAACCTCGAGGACATCGCGGCCCCCGCCGCCTTCGAGGTGGAGGACGCGCTGCGCGCCGCGCTGGACATCCCGGTGTTCCACGACGACCAGCACGGCACCGCGGTGGTGACCCTGGCCGCCCTGTGGAACGCCTGCCGCCTGACCGGCCGCGACATCGGCGACCTGTCGGTGGTGATCGCCGGTATGGGGGCGGCAGGGGTGGCCGTGGGTCGGATCCTCCTGGACGCCGGGGTGGGCGAGATCGTGGGCGTGGATCGCTCCGGTGCCGTCTACACGGGGCGCGACAACCTGAACGTGGCCAAGGAGTGGTTCGCCGAGCACACCAACCCGGACCGGAAGATGGGCACCCTCCAGGACGTGCTGGCCGGCACCGACGTGTTCGTGGGCCTGAGTGGGCCGGGCCTGATCGATGCGGCCGACCTCCGCACCATGAACCCCGAGCCGATCGTGTTCGCCATGGCCAACCCGGAGCCGGAGATCCATCCCGAGGAGGCCGACGGCCTGGCCGCCGTCATGGCCACCGGGCGGAGTGACTACCCGAACCAGATCAACAACGTCCTGGCGTTCCCGGGGATCTTCCGGGGGGCACTGGACGCCGGGGCCACCGACGTCACCGAGAACATGAAGTTGGCCGCGGCCCGGGCCATCGCCGACTCGGTGTCGTCCGCCGACCTGAAGCCGTCGTTCGTGGTGCCGTCGGTGTTCGACAAGTCGGTGCCGTACCGGGTGGCCGAGGCGGTCGCTGCTGCTGCGGTTGCCGATGGCGTCTGCCGGGCCTGACCCGGCCGACAGCCCGGGGTCGGATCGGTACCGGGACCGTGTCGATCCGAGCCGTCACCTTCGACCTCTGGAACACCCTCCTGACCAGCGTCCCCGGGGGCCTGGAGATCCGTCGTCGGTCCTGGCAGGAGGTCATCGACGAGCGGTCGCTCGACATCCCGGCGGACCTCCTGTGGGGCGTGCTGTCGATCCTCCCCGACCGGTTCGAGACCGAGTGGCGGGCGGGTAGGCACTACGGACCGGAACGTGCGTTGGACGAGTGCTTCAACGCCTTCGGAGACCGGATCGACGACGCCGACCGCCGGGCCCTGACCGAGGCGTTCGACCTGGCGTCCTACCGCCTGCAGGTGGCGTCGGTGCCCGATGCGGCGGACGTCGTGTCCGCCGTGGCGGGTACCGGCGTCGCCGTCGGCATCGTCTCCGACACCAACCTCGCCGTGGGCCGGCACCTGCGGACGTACCTCGACAGACACGGCATCCTCACCCACGTCGACTTCGCCGCCTTCTCCGACGAGGTAGGCGTCTACAAGCCGGATCCGGCCATCTTCCGTGCCGCCATGGAGGGCCTGGGCGTCGACGACCCGGCCACCGTGGTGCACGTGGGAGACCTGAAGCGGACCGACGTGGCCGGCGCCCGGGCCATGGGCATGGGAACCGTTCGCTTCCGCGGGGCGCTGGACGACGACGAGCCTGGTGACGAGGCCGACCACGTCGTCGACCGCCTGGCCGACCTGGCGACGGTCCTCGGGATCTGAGAGACCCGGCCCGTGAGGGCGACGGGAATCGGGTCAGTCGAACGGGTCAGTCGAACATGATGACCGAGCGCAGGGTGGCGCCGGCCTTCAACTCGGCGTAGCCGTCGTTGACCTCGTCGAGGGTGATATGGGCCGAGACCAGGCGGTCCAGTTCCAGGCGGCCCTCGAGGTAGTGGCGGGCAAGGTTGGGCATCTCCACCTTGAAGTTCGAGTTGCCCATGAAGAGGCCCCGGAGCGCCTTGGCCTGGAGGACCATGAAGGCTCCCGGGACGGCCATGGTGCTGTCGACCGGGGGCACGCCGACGAGGTATGCAGTGCGCCCGGGGCGGATCATGGCCAGCGCCTGGTCGGCGGTGGCCGTCAGCCCGATGGCCTCGAACGCGGCATCGACACCCCCGCCGGTGAGGGCGTGGACGGCGGCCACCGGGTCGTCGGCTGAGGCATCCACCACGTCGGTGGCCCCGAAGCCCCGGGCCGCTTCGAGCTTGTCGGCGTTGAGGTCCACGGCGATGATCCGCCCGGCGCCGGCCAGGCGACAGCCCTGCACGATGTTGAGGCCGATGCCGCCGCAGCCGATCACGGCCACCGTCTCGCCGGGTCGGATGCGGGCACCGTTGACGGCCGATCCCACCCCGGTCATGACCGCGCAGCCGATGAGGGCGGCCACGTCGAAGGGCACGGAGGGGTCCACGGCGACCACGCCGTTCTCGTGGACCAGCATCTGTTCGGCGAACGCCCCGAGTCCGGTCATGGGCAGGACCGGAGTGCCGTCCAGCGACAGGGTCGGGGGTAGGTCGGGTCCGCGGGCCAGGCCCTGGCGGTTGGGGCAGATGAACACCCGGCCGGCGTGGCATTCGGGGCACACCCCGCAGAACTGGGTGAGGCAGGTGATGACGTGGTCGCCGGGGGAGAATGCCGTGACCTCGGGGCCGACCGCTTCGACGATGCCCGAGGCCTCGTGGCCGAGTGCCGCGGGGAGCGACGGCAGGGGCAGGAGGCCCTCGATGACGTGGAGGTCGCTGTGGCACAGCCCAGACGCCTTGGTTCGGATCAGGACCTCCCGGCCGACCGGTTCGGCGATGGTCAGGTCCTCGACGACGAGGTCGCCGGGGGCTTCGTGGAGGACGGCGGCTCGCATGGCTCTCCTACTGCCTACTGGGCTCTTCTGGTGGTCGGTGGTGGCGGCTCCGGGCCGGCACAGATGGCCGGACGGACGATATTAGCCGTTTGGCCAAGAACGACCTCCTCGAGACTATGGTCGGGTGGTGACCCCGGTCGAGATCGTCCTGGTGGTGGCCGCGGTGGCCGCCGGCTCGCTCGTCCAGGCGACGGCCGGCATCGGGATCACCCTGGTCGCCGGTCCGGTGGTCCTCGCCGTGGATCCGGCTTTCCTCCCCCTGCCCCTGATCCTCGGGGGCACGGTGGTCGGAATCCGGAACCTGGTCGGGGAGTTCCGGGGTTTCGACGTCCGACGCTGGCGGCTCTGCCTGCTCGGGGCTCCGGTGGGCCTGGTGGCCGGGGAGTTCTCTCTTGCCGTCCTCTCGGAACGGGGCCTCCGACTGTCCGTCGGGTTGCTCGTCGTGGGGTCGGTCGGTGCCCTGATGTCCGGGTGGCGCCCGCCGAGGACCCGGTGGACGCCCGTCCTCACCGGGTGTCTGGTGGCCTTCGGGATCCGCGTGGCCGCCCTCCCAGGACCGCCGTACGCCATCCTCCACCACGACGACCCGCCGCACGTACTGCGTCCCAACCTGTCCGCGTTCGTCATGGTCATGTCGTTGGCGGTGACGGTCCGCCTGGCGGTTGCCGGCGACATCGCTGCCCGGGACCTCAGGCTCTCCGCCCTCCTGATGGGTTCGGCCGTCATCGGCCTGGTCCTCTCCCCCTGGGCGAGGCGACTCGTCGATCGGACGCTGTTCCGTCCCCTGGTGCTCTCCCTGTGTGGCCTGGGAGGCCTGGGCACCGTGCTCGGTGCGGTGGCATGACGATGGGGGGACGGATCCGCGACCTGCTGGGGGCCGAGCGGCCGATCTTCGGGTTCGGGATGAAGCTCGACGTGGCCATCGCCGCGTCCCGGGCGGGTGGCGTCGGGATCTGGGGCTGTACCCGTCAGACCCCGGACGAGATCGAGGCCGGCGTCAGCCGGATGGAGGCCGAACTGGGCGGCCTCCCGTGGGGCGTGGACCTGGTCATCCCGGCGGGCATGCCCGAGCGGGACGACCGGGGGGCCATCGAAGCGTTGCTGCCCGACGAGCACGTCGAGTTCGTGTCCTCGATGCGTGAGCGCTACGGGGTGCCCGACGACGGGCTTCCGGGCATGCGGTCGCGGTTCGTCCGCAGCGAACAGACGGCCCGTGACCAGTTGGCCGTCGTCATGGACCACCGGATCCCCGTGCTGGCTCTCGGCGTCGGATCGCCGACGTGGGCCGTGGAACAGGCCCACGAACAGGGGTCGCTGATCGTCAGCCTGGTCGGTCGACCGGCCCACGCCGAGGCGGCCATCCGGGCCGGCGCCGACGTCCTGGTGGCCCAGGGCACCGACTCGGGGGGACACACCGGGCCGATCGGCACGTTCACCCTCGTGCCGCTGGTCGTCGAGGCGGCCGGTGGCCGACCGGTGTTGGCCGCCGGTGGGGTGGCCACCGGACGACATGTCGCGGCAGCCATGGCCCTCGGTGCCGACGGGGTGTGGATCGGGACGGCCCTGCTGGCCTCGACCGAAGCCGCGCCGTCGCCGGTGCTGCTGGACAAGCTGCTGGTCGCCGGGCCGACCGACGTGGTGGTCAGCCGGTCGGTGAGCGGCAAGACCTTCCGCATGCTGCGCTCGGCATGGAGCGACGAATGGGCGGCCGACGACGCACCGGAGCCGTTGAAGATGCCCCACCAGGACATCCTGATCGGCGACCTGCTGGGCCAGGTCATGCGCCACGAGGTGGCGCCGTTGGTCCACGAGGGAGCCGGGCAGGGCGTGGTCCACCTGACCGGCCAGCAGACGGTGGCCGAGATCATGGACGGCCTTGCTGGTGAGGCCGAGGAGGTGCTGGTCGGCCTGGGCGTCGACGATCCCGGAGGCGATGGCTCGTGAGCGATCCCGAGGTGCTCGTGTCGGTGGACGCCGGGGTGGCCTCCATCACCCTGAACCGACCCCACCGGAAGAACGCCATCACCGGGCCGCTGGCCGATGGCCTGGCCGAGGCGTTCCGGGGCGCGTCCGATCGTGACGACGTGCATGTCGTCCTGTTGTCGGGGGCCGGCGGGGGCTTCTGCTCGGGCCTCGACCTCGTCGAGTACAACGCCGATCCGCCACCGGCCTGGATGTCCACGGCCACCGAGTCGTTGGCCGCTGCCCATCTGGCCATCTTCGACTGCCCGGTTCCGGTCGTGGGTGCCCTCGAGCGGTTCGCCGTCAACGGTGGGGCGGCCTTCGCCCTGGCCTGTGACCTGCTGGTGGTGGGTGAGACCTCGTTCATCCAGGTGGGCGAGATCCGCCAGGGGATGGCTGCCCCCATGAACCTGGCCTGGTTGCTGGCCCGGCACCCGGCATCGGTGGCAGCCCAGATGGTCCTGACCGGTCGCCGGTTCCACGGTCCGGACCTGCATCGCCTGGGGGTGGCCCTCGACGTCGTGGCCGATGCCGACGTGCTGGAGGAGGCCCGGGTCCTGGCCACCGACCTGGCCGGTTGGCCGCCGGCCAACGTGCGCGACCTCAAGGATGCGATCCGGAGCCTGGCGGCCGGCGGGGGGCCCGGGTCGGGCCCCGATGCGGGTCGGGCGTGGTTCGATCGGGCCCGGGCATCGACGCCCCTTCCCGACGGAGCCGCGATGCGCCCAGTGCATGTGGGCAGGGAGGGGTCCTCCCGGTGACCACGTCGACCCGCGGCACGGCACGAGGTGCGCTCCTCGACGCCGCACTCCGCCTCCTCGCCGACCGGCCGCCATCGGCCATCTCGGGTCGTGAGATCGCAGAGGAGGCTGAGGTCAACTACGGCCTGGTCCACTACCACTTCGGTTCCAAGGACCACCTACTGCATGAGGCGTGGCGGCACCATCTGGACTGGCTGGTCGACACGGAGATGGACGGGGGCACACGCCCCGTGTCGGTCCGGGCCACGGCTGAGGACCGGACCCTGTGGGCCATCGCCGGGCACATGGCCCTCGACCCGCTGGAGGCCACCGTGGCCGGCGACCGGGGGAGGGTGCTGGACGCCTACCGGGACCTCGTCGCCGCGTCGGACCCTGACGGGGATCCGGTTCATCATCGGACGGTCATCGCCGCCCTGTTCGCCCTGGAGTTGGGATGGCCCATCTTCGGTCCTTCCAACATGACCACCGTCGGCCTGTCGTCGACCGACCTCCCGGTGGCCCGTGCGCGCGTCGAGTCGCTGGTCGCCACCCTGGAGGGGTCGGTCGGACTCCATTCCGAGGGCACGACCGGATCGAACGACGGCCCGTGACCGCTCCCCGGGGTTCCGATCAGGTTCGTGCGGCCCTGATCGAGGCGGCATCGACCCTCCTCGGGGAGAAGCCCCCACAGCGGATCACCGGGCGCGAGCTGGCCGAGCGCGCCGGCGTCAACTACGGCCTGGTGCACCACTACTTCGGGGGGAAGCGTGCCCTCCTGTCCGAGGGCCTGGCCCGCCTGGCTGCCTCGTACTCGGCCGGGGAGCGGGCCGACGGCACGTCGGGGGACTGGACCTCCTCCCAACCGTTCTCGATCCGGAACCGGCCGGACTACCTGCAGGCCGTCGCCTTCGCGTCGATCGCCGGCGAGATGGGCGAGGTGTCGACCATCCACCCGGTGGTGGAGGCGTCGCTGGCCAACGTGGCCGACCGGCGGGGTGATGGCCACGAGCCGACCGACGGGACGCGGGTTGACGTGGCGGTGGCCACCATGTTCCAGCTCGGGTGGTGCCTGTTCGCCGACAGGGTGACCGGTGGGATGGACCTGGATGCGAACCAGCGCGACGAGGTCGAGGCTCGGCTGCGGTTGGTGCTCCGTGCCGTCCTGTTGGGACTCGACGTGGGCGAGGCCGCCCGGGGCATCCGGGAGCCGGTGGACGCCTGAGTGGTTCGGGCCCCACCGGGGCTCCGCATTCGCTGCGCGGTCAGGTCGTCAGCCGTTGCGGGGGACGAGCCTGAACGGCACGTCCCGATCGGTGGCCGGTTCCCGGGGGAGGCCCAGTACCCGTTCGCCGAGGGTGTTCCGTTGGACCTCGTCGGTGCCGCCGCCCAACGACAGGGCACGTGAGTCGCAGATGCCGTAGGCCCACTGGTCCGGTGTGGGGTGGACGGACCGGTCCGGCTCGGAGGTCCCCATCGGGTCGCCCAGCCACGCCACACCGCCGGGGAAGGCCAGGCGGGCCGTCACCTCGGCCGCGTCGCGCCCCTGCCGGGTCCGCCAGAGCTTGGGAATGGACGGGTGGATGTCGGGCCGGGCGTTCAGCCATCCGATGATCCGCGACCCGGTATGGAGCCTGGCCAGGTCCTGTCGGACCAGTGGGTCGTCGGCCCGGCCGGTGGTTCCGGCAAGTTCCACCAGGCGGTCCACCGGCACCGGCTGTCGGCCGCCGCCACGGCCGATCGACGAGCGTTCATGGGCCAGCAGGGCCACGGCCATCCGCCAGCCATCCCCTTCGGCTCCGACGATCCAGTCGGCGGGTATGCGGGCGCCGTCGAGGAACACCTCGTTGAAGTGGGAGACGCCGGTCATCTGGTGGAGGGGCCGGACCTCGACGCCCGGCTGGTCCATGGGGAGCACGAGCATCGAGATCCCGGCGTGCTTGGGGGCGTCCCAGTCGGTGCGGGCCAGCAGGATGCCGAGGTCGGCCACCGAGGCACCCGATGTCCACACCTTCTGGCCGGTCACCACCCACTCGTCTCCATCCCGGTCGGCCCGGGTGGTCAGGCCGGCCAGGTCCGAGCCGGCTCCCGGCTCGGAGTAGAGCTGGCACCAGACCTCCTCGCCCCGGAGGCCCGGCCGGAGGAACCGTCGGCGGAGGTCCACCGAGCCGTGGTCTCGGATGGTGGGAAGGCACATGTCGATCCCGATCCCGAACCCGGAGCCGGCGTCTCCCAGTTTCGAGCTAGCCATCTCCTCCCGGTAGGCGCGGACGTGGTGGAGGGTCAGGCCTCGACCGCCGTCGGCCTCCGGGTAGTCCAGGGCGCCCAGCCCGGCGTCGTGGCGGGCAGCCAGGAACCGTCGGGTCCGGTCGATGGGGTCGCTGGCGTCGGCGAGGATCTCGGGGAGGCGTGTCGCGAAGGCCCGCACCTCCGATCTGAAACCGTCGAGTCCGGGCCCGGACGTTGGATCGCCATCGGGGTCGCCCATGTGGACAGACATTAGCCATCTGGCTAACAATGGGTCGCATCGGCCCCGCTCCGTGGGGTCGGCCCGAGCCGACCGGGACGCCGACCGGGACGCCGACCGGGTGGGAGGATGACCACCGATGACCGCCATCCCCCGCCCCACCCCACCGTACGGTGGCACCATCGGTCGGCTCCCCGAGGACTGCCAGCCCGTCGCCCTCGACATGGAGACCGCTCCCGACGGTGCCCCCAACGTGGTGATCGTCCTGCTCGACGACGTGGGATTCGGATCGTTCGGGGCCTTCGGTGGGCCGGTCCCGGCGCCCGGCCTGGAGCGGGTGGCCGCCGACGGCCTCCGGTTCAACCGGTTCCACACCACGGCCATCTGTGCCCCCACCCGGGCCGCCATGCTCACCGGCCGGAACCACCACACGGTGCACATGGGCCGCATCACCGAGGCGGCCACCTCCTTCCCGGCCTTCGACACCGTCATCCCCCGGGAGGCGGCCACCGTGGCCGAGGTTCTCCGCCAGCACGGGTACGCCACCGGGATGTTCGGCAAGGGCCACCTCACCCCGTCGTGGGAGACCGGCCCGGCCGGGCCGTTCGACCGTTGGCCCACCGGCCTGGGCTTCGACCGCTTCTACGGCTTCCCCGGGGCCGAGACCTCCCAGTTCGAGCCCGACCTCTACGACCAGACGACGCCGGTCGCCCCGTACGAGGGCCGCGACGACTACCACCTGACCGAGGACATGGCCGACCGGGCCATCGAGTGGATGCAGCGGGTCAGGGCCCACCGACCCGACAAGCCGTTCCTGTGCTACTTCTCACCGGGCGCCGTCCACACGCCGTTGCAGGTTCCCGACGCCTGGCTGAACCGCTTCCGGGGCTTCTTCGACGAGGGCTGGGATGACCTGCGCCAGTCCATCTTCGAGCGCCAGTTGGCCATGGGCGTCATCCCGTCGGGCACCGGGAACACGCCGCGCCCCGACCAGATCCCCTCGTGGGACGAGTACCCCGACCGCTACAAGCCGGTGGCCCGTCGCCTCATGGAGGTGTTCGCCGCCTTCCTGGCCCACACCGACGCCCAGGTGGCCCGACTCATCGATGCCATCGAGGCCATGGGCGAGTGGGACGACACGCTGTTCATCTACGTCACCGGCGACAACGGGGCGTCGGCCGAGGGGCGAATCCACGGCACCTGGTCGCTGCCCGCCCTCCAGAACGGCCACGAGGAGGATCCGGAGTTCCTGCTCGAGCACATCGACGACTTCGGCACGGCCCGCAGCGAGTGCCACTACAACGTCGGGTGGGCGTGGGCCCTGGACGCACCGTTCCAGTGGATGAAGCAGGTGGCGTCGCACTTCGGCGGTACCCGCAACGGGTTGGCCGTGTCGTGGCCGCGCCGCATCACCGACGCCGGTGGGCTCCGGGACCAGTTCCACCACGTCATCGACCTGGCACCCACCATCCTGGAGGCGGCCGGGGTGACCCCACCGACCTCGGTGAACGGGATCCAGCAGATGCCCATCGAGGGCCAGTCCATGATGGCGTCGTTCACCGATCCTGCCGTCGACGGCCGCCGGACCCAGTACTTCGAGATGATGGGCAACCGCGGCATCTACCACGACGGCTTCATGGCGTCGTGCTTCCACGGGAAGGTGCCGTGGGTCCGGTTCGGTTCGGCACCGTTCGACGGCCCCCAGGAGTCCTGGGAGCTCTACGACGTGCGCGACGACTTCTCCCAGAGCCGGGACCTGGCCGATGAGCGGCCGGAGCTGCTGGCCGAGATGCAGGAGCTGTTCCACGAGGAGTGCCTTCGCAACGGCGTGTACCCCCTACGGGACGCCGCCTTCAACCGTGATCCGGCGGTCCGGGTCCCGAGTGCGCCGGCCGGCGTGACCTCGATGACCTACACCCCGGCGCATGTCCGGATGCCCGAGCGGGTCGTGCTGAACATCAAGAACCGCTCGTACCGCATCACCTGCGACCTCACCGTGCCTGACGGGGCGCCTGACGAGGGATCCGACGGGGTGGCACAGGGGGTGCTGGTCTGCCAGGGCGGCAGCTTCAACGGCTGGTCGATCTACCTCGACGGGGGTCGACCGACCTGGCACTACAACCTCTACGGGCACGAGCGGACCACGGTGGCCGCCGACGAGGCACTGCCCCCCGGCCGCCGCGAGGTCGTGCTGCTCTTCGACTCCGACGGCGGCTTCGGTGCCGGGGGGACGGGCACGCTGGCCGTGGACGGTCGGGTGGTCGGTCAGGACCGCCTGGAGCGCACGGTGCCGGTGGTGTTCGCCATGGGTGGCGAGTCCTTCGACGTGGGGGTCGACACCGGGTCACCGGTGGGGCCGTACCCCCATGGCTTCGCCTGCACGGCGACCATCCACGGCGTCACCGTCGAGCTCCTCGACGAGGTGGACGACGCCACCCGGGCCGCGGTGGCCGACGGGATGCTCCGGGCCGAGGCCGTCGCGCAGTAGTCCCGACCCCGCCGCCAGTGGCCCAGCTACCAGTGGCCCAGCCGCCAGCAGCCTCGTCTAGCCGAAGGTGACCGGCAGGATCCTCGGTCCGCGGACCTGACCGCCGGCCCACGTCACGGCGTCGGGATCCGACAGCGTGAACTCGGGGATGCGCTCCATCCAGGTCCTGAGCGCCACCTCCATCTCCATGCGGGCCAGGTTCGAGCCGGCACACCGGTGGATGCCGATGCCGAAGGCCACGTGCCGGTTCCGCTGTCGGTCGAGGTGCACCTCGTGGGCGTTCTCGAAGTGGTCGGGGTCGTGGTTGGCGCCCGGGAAGTTCATGAGGATCTTGTCGCCCTGCTTGAACTCCACCCCGCCGTACTCCACGTCCTCCGACGCGTTGCGGGCCATGGTCACCGGGGCGTAGAAGCGCAGCAGCTCCTCGACCGCCGTGTTCCAGAGGTCGGGTTCGGTGGCCAGCCGTCGCCGGTCGTCTTCGTGGCCGGCGAGGTGCCACAGGCCCGACCCGATCGACGACCAGGTGGTGTCGATGCCGGCCACCAGCTGCAGGTTGCACATGCCGATGACCACCTCGTCGGGCAGCAGTTCACCCTCGTGCTCGGTCTGGCAGAGCGCGGTGATGAGGTCGTCCTTCGGATTGGCCCGGCGGTCGGCCACCTCGTCGGCGAAGAATTTCCGGATGATGTCCCGGTACTTGGCCCGCAGCTCGGGCTGCTGGAGGCCGAGCTCCAGCACGCCGCGGACCCATTCGATGAAGTCGTCGACCATGGAGTCGTCCACGCCGAGCTTCTTGGCGATGACCCGGGGTGGGATCTGCTGGGCGTAGTCGACCGCCGCGTCGCAGCCGCCGTCGTCGATGAAGCCGTCGATGAGCTCGTGGCACAGTCGTTCGGTGTACTCGGTGTCCGCGGCGATCCCCTTGGGGGTGAAGTGGGGAAGCAGGGCCCGTCGGGTCCAGCTCTGCTCGGGCGGATCGGCGCTGATGGGGGCGGCCGCGTTGTAGCCCGTGGCGTCGTCCTTGACGAGGGCCTCGGGCATGTCGATCACGATGGGTGACTTGGACGACAACTCGGGGACCATCTTGGCCATGGCCTGGAGGTCGTCGTACTTCGTGGGCAGCCACGAGCCGCCGTACCGGTCGGTGTGGGCGATGGGGCAGC
>CAYWBE010000029.1:0-13320 GCA_964456295.1 uncultured Candidatus Nemicrothrix sp. | reverse complement strand
CCGGGCCCTGGGCGTAGATGTGTCCGGGCATGATCCCGAGCAGGGCCTTGCCGGGGCTGATGACGCCGGCGCAGTTGGGTCCCATCAGGGTCATGCGCTTCTCGACCCTCTTGGTCCGCATGTAGCGCTTGACCTTCATCATGTCCTGGGCCGGGATCCCGTCGGTGATGCACACGCAGTGTGAGATGCCGGCATCCGCGGCCTCCATGATGGCGTCGGCCGCGAAGGGCGGCGGGACGAACACGATGCTCGCCTCGGCGCCCGTCTCGTTGACGGCGTCCTTCACGGTGTCGAACACCGGCAGGCCCAGGTGGTCCGAGTCACTCTTGCCGGGGGCGATGCCTCCGACCACGTTCGTCCCGTACTCGATCATCTCCTCGGCATGGAACGTGCCCATGCGCCCGGTGAACCCCTGGACGATGACCGGGGTCCTGTCGTCGACGATGATGCTCATGACTAGTTCGCCTCCCAGGACACGGCGGCCACGGACTTCTCGCCGGCCTCGGCCAGCGTCTCTGCGGTGATCAGGTCGACGTCGCTCTCCTCGAGGATCCGACGCCCCTCCTCCACGTTGGTTCCCGAGAGCCGCACGACCACCGGGACCTTCACGTCGAGTTCGGTCATGGCCTTCACGACGCCCTCGGCCACCCAGTCGCACCGGTTGATGCCGGCGAAGATGTTCACGAGGATGGCCTCCACCCGGTCGTCGGACAGGACCAGCTTGAAGGCCTTGGCCACCCGCTCGGGCGATGCACCGCCCCCGATGTCGAGGAAGTTGGCCGGATCTCCACCGGCGTGCTTGATCATGTCCATGGTGGCCATGGCCAGGCCGGCACCGTTGATGATGCAGCCGATGTTGCCGTCGAGGCCCACATAGCTCAGCCCACGGTCCGCGGCGTTCATCTCCCGGGGGTCCTCCTGGGACTTGTCCCGGAGTTCGGACACGGTCTGGTGGCGGAACAGGGCGTTGTCGTCGAAGCTCATCTTGGCGTCCAGGGCCAGCAGGCGACCCTCCTCGGTGACCACCAGCGGGTTGATCTCCAACAGGGTGGCGTCGAGGTTCCGGAAGGCCCGGTAGGCCCCCAGCAGCAGCGTCTCGGCCTGGGCGATGAGCCCGGCGTCCAGCCCGCAGGCGAAGGCGGCCTCGCGGGCCTGGAACCCCTGTAGTCCGACGGCCGGCTCGATGTGGATCCGGTGGATGGCCCCGGGGTCGGTCTCGGCCAGTTCCTCGATCTCCATGCCACCCGAGCCGGACATGACGAGCACGATCCGCTCGGTCTGACGGTCCAGGACCATCGAGAGGTAGAGCTCGCGCTCGAAGGGCACCACGGGCTCGATGTAGAGGCGGTAGACGCCCTTGCCGCCGGGACCGGTCTGGTTGGTCACCAGCCGCCGACCCAGCATGTCGTCGGCGGCCTCCCAGACCTCGTTCTCGTCGGCACACATGCGGATCCCGCCGGCCTTGCCGCGGGCGCCGGAGTGGATCTGGGCCTTCACGACCCAGTTCTCCCCGCCGATCTCCTTGGCGCGGTAGGCAGCCTGTTCCGGGCTGTAGGCCAGACCGCCGGTGGCGATCGGCACCCCGAAGTCCGAGAGCAGGGCCTTGGCCTGGTACTCGTGGATGTCCATTGGATGGTCTCCGTCTGGTCTCTGGTGCTGGTGGGACTGGTGCTGGTGGGGCTACTTGCCGTCGATGGCCGCGGCCTGGGCGACCACGTTGGCTGCCATGCGGGCCGACGCCGCGTCGATCATGCGCCCGTCCAACTGGGCGGCTCCCCGACCCTCGGCAGCGGCCTCGTCCAGGGCGACGAGGATCCGGCGGGCCCGGTCGACCTCCTCGGCGGGCGGCGAGAAGACCTGGTTGGCCAACTCGATCTGGGAGGGATGGATGGCCCACTTGCCCTCGTAGCCCAGGGCGGCGGCCCGACGGGCGCCGTCGAGGTAGCCGTCGGGGTCGTTGAAGTCGCCGAACGGACCGTCGATGGGTCGGAGGCCGTAGGCCCGACAGGCCACCAGCATCCGGGACAGGGCCTCGTGCCACTGGTCCCCCGGATAGTCGGGGTTGAGGCCACCGATGTTGGTGGTCCGGGCCCGGCAGCTGGCCGCGTAGTCGGCCACGCCGAAGTGCATGGCCTCCAGACGGCGGCTGGAGGTGGCGATGGACTCCACGTTGGCCATGCCCAGGGTGGTCTCGATGAGCGCCTCGATGCCGATGCCACCGTGGGACACGTCGATCCCGGTGGCCTCCTCGATCTGGGTGACCATGGCGTCGACCATGTAGACGTCGGCGGCCACGCCGACCTTCGGGATGAGGATGGTGTCCAGGTGGTCGCCGGCCTGCTCGACCACGTCGACGACGTCCCGGTACATGTAGTGGGTGTCGATGCCGTTGATCCGGACCGAGATGGTCTTGCCCAGTCCACGCCAGTCGATGTCGCGCAGGCCCTCGATGACGTTGCGGCGGGCCTGCTCCTTGTCGCCGGGGGCCACCGCGTCCTCCAGGTCGAGGAAGACGTAGTCGACGTCGCTGGCTGCCGCCTTCTCGAACATGGCCGGGTTGGAACCGGGCACGGCGAGTTCACTGCGCTGCAGTCGCTGACGGGCGGGGGCGTATCGGGTGTGGCTCATGGTGCTCCGGTACCGTGACCGGGCCCCCGCATGCGGAGGCCATTAGGGGGAAACGTGGAACGCATTCTGCATGAATGTTTCCTCAGATTCAAGTAGGTAGAACCAGAAGGGCGATTGGAGTAGGTTTCCCCCATGTCCCAGTTGACATCGGTCACACCTGAGCGTGGTCCCGAGCCCACCGACGCCGCCCTGCGCTCCGACATCCGGCGCCTGGGCACCCAGTTGGGGAACACCCTGGTGCGCCAGCACGGCGCCGACCTGCTGGACGCCGTCGAGCGGGTCCGCACCCTGACCCGCCACCTCCGCGACATCGGCATCCAGGACGGGCCGGGCACCGACACGACGTCCGCGGACCGGGTCACGACCGAACTCCACGAGCTGTTCGACGACACCGACGTGGCCCACGCCATCCTCCTCGTACGGGCCTTCACCGTCTACTTCCACCTGGCCAACGTGGCCGAACAGGTCCACCGCATCGAGGACCTCAACTCCGGCTCCCCCAACGCCGCCAACCACTTCGACGAGACCGTCCCCTCGTTGGTGGCCTCCGGCATCGACCCCGAGGAGGTCGCCGCCCTGGTGGGGCGGGCCGAGGTCCGGCCGGTGTTCACCGCCCACCCCACCGAGGCCTCCCGACGGGCCATCCTCGACAAGCTGGCCACGGTCAGCCAGCTGCTGGAGCAACGGTCCGAGCAGCGCCGCACTCCGGCCGACCAGCGCCGGATCGACCGTCGGATCGAGGAGATCATCGATGCCGTCTGGCAGACCGACGAACTCCGACACGTCCGGCCCGAACCCATGGACGAGGCACGGTCGATCCTCTACTACATCGGGCTGACCGTCCGGGAGGCCATCCCCGACCTGTTCGACGAGATGCAGGCCACCCTGGCCACCATCGGACAGTCGCTACCCGGACACCGGGTCCCCATCCGGTTCGGCTCGTGGGTGGGCGGCGACCGGGACGGCAACCCCAACGTCCTGCCGGCCACCACCGACGAGGTGCTCGGGCTCCAGCGTCGCCGGGCACTGGAGATCCTCATCGACGAGGTGGCCGACCTGGGCCACGAACTGAGCATGAGCACCCGGGTCCACGACGTGTCCGACGAGTTGGCCGCGGCGACCCTGGCCGACCAGCCGCTGCTGGCCGACCTGGGAAACCGGGTCGACCACTCCGAGCCGTACCGGGTCCGGTGCGAGGCCATCCGCCGGCGGCTGCAGGCCACGGCCGGGCTGACCGCAGGGCCGGCTGACAGGGTCGCCGAGGCGTACGACTCGCCGGCCGACCTGCACGCCGACCTGGACGTCATCGACCGCTCACTGCGGGCCCACGGCGGGAGCCTGCTGGCCGACGGTGCGGTGGCCCGGGTCCGTCGCATCCTCCAGGTGATCGGCTTCCACTTCGCCACGCTGGACGTCCGCGAGCACTCCGACCGCCACCACGAGGCACTGACCACCCTGTTCGCGGCCAACGACGTCGACTACTCCGCCCTCACCGCCGCTGAACGCTGCTCCCTGCTGGCCGCCGAGATGGAGAGTCGCCGACCATTGGCGCCGCCCCGTACCCCCGACGACGCCGGTGCCCTGGACCTGTTCCGCACCCTCCGCCAGATCATGGACCGCGACGGTGACGACGTCATCGAGAGCTACGTGATCTCCATGACCCAGGGGGTCCAGGACGTGCTGGCCCCGGTGGTGCTGGCCCGCGAGGTCGGCCTCATCGACCCGGCGCACGACACGGCCCGCATCGGGTTCGTCCCCCTGTTCGAGACGATCGACGACCTGCGGTCCATCGACCCCACCCTCCGGGCCCTCTTCGAGGTGCCCCCCTACCGCCGGATCGTGGAACTACGCGGTGGAGGCCAGGAGGTCATGGTCGGGTACTCGGACTCCAACAAGGACGGCGGCATCACCACCTCGCAGTGGGAGATCCACAAGGCCCTCCGGGCCATCCGGGAGGTCTCCGACGAGACGGGCATCCCCATCCGGGTCTTCCACGGCCGTGGCGGCACCATCGGGCGGGGCGGCGGGCCGACGCACGCCTCGATCCTCGGCCAGCCCAACGGGGTACTGGACGGCGAGGTGAAGTTCACCGAGCAGGGCGAGGTCATCGCCGACAAGTACGGGCATCCCGAGATCGCCCGCCGGAACCTCGACCTGGCGTTCTCCGCGGTGCTCGAGGCGTCACTGGCCCACAAGGCCCCCCGCCATGACGAGGCCACCATCGCCCGCTGGTACTCGATCATGGACGGCATGGCCGACGACGCGTACGCCGCATACCGACGCTTCGTCGAGACGCCCGGACTGGTGGAGTACTTCACCACGTCGACCCCGGTCGAGGAGTTGGGCGAGATGAACATCGGGTCGCGCCCGGCCCGCCGACGGGGGGCGACCACGGGGATCGCCGACCTCCGGGCCATCCCGTGGGTGTTCGGATGGACGCAGTCCCGACAGATCATCCCCGGATGGTTCGGCGCCGGCAGCGGACTGGCCTCGTGCCGGGCGGCCGGCCACGGCGGCGACCTGCGCGACATGTACGAGGACTGGCACTTCTTCCGGACCTACGTCTCCAACGTCGAGATGACCCTCACCAAGACCGACCTGGCCATCGCCCGGCACTACGTGGAGCGACTCGTGGACCCGTCGCTGCACCACCTCTTCGAGGCGGTCGTCGACGAGTACCACCGCACCGCCGAGGAGATCCGGGCCATCACCGGCACCGAACTGCTGGCCGAGAAGCCCATGCTGCGTCGGACGCTGGCCGTCCGCGACGCCTACCTGGACCCGCTCAACGTGCTCCAGGTGGAGATGCTGCACCGGTCCCGGACCGGCGCCGCGTCAGGCCTGTCGGCCGACGAGGAACTCCAACGGGGCCTGCTGCTGACCATCAACGGCATCGCTGCCGGCATGCGCAACACCGGCTGACGCCGGTACCCGAGGAAGCGGTTCCCGGGATCGGGTCCGACCCGACCCGCGACCGGAGGCCGATCAGCCTCCGAACGGCCAGACCCCGGGGATCTCCTCCTCGGAGCGGGGCGAGGGGGCGACGGCGTAGGCCTCCTCGTCGGGACGGATCAGGCCGTAGTCCTCACGGGCCAGCCGCTCCACCTCGTCGTCGGTGCCCAGGGCGTCGATCCGCTCCTCGTAGCCCCGGTTGACGGCCTCGACGGCCTCCACCTCGATCCGCAACGCATCGGTACGGTCACGCTGGTCCAGCCAGTCGCGGAACGGCACCACCCCGAGCGGCAGGGCGGCGGCGGCCGCGGTGACAGCCACCAGGACCAGGATCAGCCGACGGGAGACGGCCGACCGCAAGGATCAACCGCCGGCCAGTGCGGCACGCCCACGGAAGGCGGCCGCCTCGCCCAGCATCTCCTCGATGCGGAGCAACTGGTTGTACTTGGCCACCCGGTCGCTACGGGCCGGGGCCCCCGTCTTGATCTGGCCGCAGTTGGTGGCCACGGCCAGGTCGGCGATCGTGGTGTCCTCGGTCTCTCCGGACCGGTGCGACATCACGGCCGTCCAACCGTTGGCGTTGGCCAGCTCGACGGCCTCGAGGGTCTCGGTGAGCGTCCCGATCTGGTTGACCTTCACGAGGATCGAGTTGGCCACCCCGGCGTCGATGCCCCGCTGGAGGCGGGTCACGTTGGTGACGAACAGGTCGTCGCCCACCAGTTGGACCCGGTCGCCGACCAGCCCGTGGAGGGCGGCCCAGCCGTCCCAGTCCTCCTCGGCCATGCCGTCCTCGATGGACACGATCGGGTACCGGGCCGAGAGGTCGGCCAGCCACCCGGCCATCTCGTCGGGAGCAAGGGTGCGACCCTCGCCGGCCAGGTGGTAGGCGCCGTCCCGGAAGAACTCCGTCGACGCGGCATCAAGGGCGATGGACACGTCGTCACCCGGGGTGAGGCCTGCCCGCTCGACGGCCTCCAGCAGCAGGGTGATGGCCTCCTCGTTGGAGCCCAGGTCTGGAGCGAACCCGCCCTCGTCGCCGATGGCCGTGGCCATCCCCCTCTCAGAGAGCACCTTCCTGAGCACGTGGTAGCACTCGACCCCCCAGCGGAGCCCCTCGGAGAACGAGGCTGCACCGATCGGCATGAGCATGAACTCCTGCAGGTCGACGTTGTTGTCGGCGTGCTCGCCACCGTTGAGGACGTTGAGCATCGGCACGGGAAGCACGTGGGCGTTGGCGCCACCGACGTAGCGGAACAACGGCGCCTCGGCATCGGCCGCCGCGGCCCGGGCCACGGCCAACGACACGCCGAGGATGGCGTTGGCACCCAGGTTGCCCTTGTCGTCGGTGCCGTCGGCGTCGCACAGCGCACGGTCCACGGCCCGCTGGTCGTAGGCGTCCAGCCCCCGCACGGCGGCCGCCAGTTCGCCGTTCACGTTGCCGACCGCGGTGCCCACGCCCTTGCCGGCCCACCGGTCACCGCCGTCTCGCAACTCGACGGCCTCGAACATGCCCGTGGATGCACCGCTGGGCACCATGGCCCGACCGGATGCGCCGGACTCCAGGATGACGTCCACCTCCACGGTGGGATTGCCCCGACTGTCGATGACCTGACGACCGGCGACCACGGCGATGCTGCTCATGGGGGTCAACGCTACCGGGGGGCGTCACCACCGGAGAGGCGGTTCCGCTCGGCGGTCCGGACGATGGTCGAGAATCGACTGATCGCCCCCCGCAGGGCATCTTCGGCATCGAGGCCGGCGGCCCGGGCAGCCCCCACGACGGCCATCAGCAGGTCGCCCAGCGCCTCGTCGTCGGCAGGCACCTCCCCGGGGACGGACGACGGTCCGGCCGCCTGAGCCGGTTCGACACCGATGCCCGACGCCCGACGGAGCACCTTCTGGGCGAAGGCCAGTGCGGGCAGGGTCGGTGGGATGCCGTCCAGTACCGACTCCCTCCCCTTCTCCGCCTGCTTGATCCGGTCCCAGTTGGCCACCACGTCGTCGGTGCCGTCCACCGGTTCGAGGCCGGCCATCCCATCCCCGCCGGGTTCCGCATCGAACACGTGCGGATGCCGGTGCCGGAGCTTGTCGTGGATGCCCCGGGCCACGTCGGCCAGATCGAACCGCCCGTCATCGGCGGCGATCCGGGCGTGGAACACCACCTGGAAGAGCAGGTCCCCCAACTCCTCCTCGACCGCCCCGGAGCCGTCGCCGGTGGCCTCGTCGTAGCCGTCCAGCGCCTCGAGTACCTCGTGGGCCTCCTCCAGCAGGTGGGGACGCAGGGTGGTGTGGGTCTGTTCGGCGTCCCACGGGCACTCGCGACGTAGCACGGCGACCAACTCGACGAAGCGCTGCACCTCGACGGCGATCGGGGCAGCCAACCGGGGTACGAACAGCGAGGTGAGATGGTCCGGCTGCACCACGCCGACCAGGTCGTCCCATGCGACCCGCCGGATCCGCTCGTCGCTGGTACCCAGGCCCTGGAGGACGGTCACCGGACCGTCGGGAGGATCGTCCACGGCGGCCACCACGTCGGCCAGCACGGCCGGGGTGTCCACCTGGGCGACCAGCAACGGTCCCCGCTCGCCGGCCGCCTCCACCGGGAAGCGATGGGCATCCACGATCCGGACGCCGTCGGCCAGGGGATCCACCCCGAGGCGCACCCAGGCCAGGTCCAGGAACGACAGTGCCGGGACCACCTCGACCTCCACGCGGTCGTCGGCCAGCAGGAGCTCCACGGTGTACTCGGCGACCATGGGCGAGCCGGGCACCGCGTAGAGCACCCGACGGTGGCGCTCGGCGGCGGCCACCACCTCGTCGACCACCCCGGCGTAGACCTCGACGAATGACGTGGCCGATTCGTAGTGGTGGTCCAATGCCACGGCACCACCGCCGAGGACGGTGACGGCCGGATGACGGGCCGTCCGGACCAGGCGGACCTCGTGGGCGGCGATGGCGTCCAGGGTGGCCGCCGTGCAGAGGTCGGGGCCGGCCGGCCCGAGGCCGACCACCGTGACCCGGGGGCGGTCCGGGCCCGATGTGGATCGGTCGACCACCGGGGCTCCTAGTCCCGCGGGGTCACGAACCCGCTGGACTCGGCGGGGGATCCTGGGGGCCGAGCGGCGGCACGACCCGACCCACCACGGGGTCCCAGGTGCCGAAGCGGGCCTCGACCACCACCTCCCTGGTCAGGCCGGCGATCTGCAGCAGGGAGGCCGACCGGCGGGGCCCGAGGTCGTCGAACGCGACGGGCACCACGGGTCGGACCTCGTCGATCCGGATCACGTGGAAGCCGAACTCGCTGGGCACCGGTCCGAACAGGGTCACTCCAGCGGCCAGCGCGCCCAGGGTGGCCCGCTCGAAGGTGGGGACGAACCGACCGAGGGCCACGCAACCCAGGGCGCCGCCGGCCTGACCCGAGCCCGGGTCCTGGGAGACCGAGGTGGCCAGGGCGGCGAAGTCCTCGCCGTCGGCGATCAGGTCCATGAGGGTGCGGGCATCGTCCTCGTAGGACACGAGGATGTGGCTGGTGCACAGTTCGTGTCCCAGCAGGTGGGCATTGGCCTCGTAGGCGGCCCGGACGCCCGGGCCCCCGGCCTCCACCGCGTCCAGCGTGGCCTGCCAGCCGATGAACCGGGGCAGCGCCGGGTCGCCGGCGTCGATGCCCGCGGCGATCAGACGGTCCCGGGCCGCGGCACGTGCCTCGGAGTCGACCACCACGTCGTGCTCGGCCAGCAGGTCCGACAGCGCCTCGTAGCGGACGAAGCGGTCCACCACCGCGGCGGCCGTCGTGGCGTCCAGGGCGACTTCGTCGACCGACCCACCGGAGGCCTCGGCCACCAGGGCGGCCACGCCGTCACGGTCCAGACTGACGTCACCCACCCGGACCGCCTCGACCGAGGAGCCACAGCCGGCGGCCACGACCGCCGTCAGGAGCAACGGTGCCAGGCACCGGAACGGGAAGCGGATCAGGACGGAGCGACGGGTGATGTGCTGCACAGGACGGTGAGGCTACGCGATGGTCAGCCCCCGCCGTCGCCCTCACCGGCGGGGACCAGCGGTGGGACGAGGTCCTCGAGGAGCTCGACCAGCAGCCCGGCGAGGTTCCCCTCCCGGGGCTTCCTGAGGGGGAGGTGGACCTGTTGCTGGGCCTCCTTGTAGCGGGCTTCCCGGTGGAGGCGGGTCAGGCGGGTCTGACGGCTCAACGGCAGCACCACCGGCGAGCACCGGGCGATGTGGTCGGGCCCGCCCATCCCCGGCCCTCCGACCACGGTCACCTCGGTGATGCCCCGGGCCACGCAAGCCGAACGCAACCGGGCCACCGAGAGCAGGGCAGCCACGGGATCCGGGATCGGCCCGTAGCGGTCCTCCCACTCGGCCTGCACGGCATCCACGGCCGCCGGATCCGGCTCGGTCCCCGCGTTGGCCAGCTTCCGGTACGCCTCGAGGCGGAGGTCACTGCGGGACACGTAGGACTCGGGCAGGTGGGCGTCCAGCGGCACCTCGACGCGGATCTCGGCCTGCTGGACGGGGGGCCTGCCGGACAGTTCGGCCACCGCCTCGTTCACCATCTGGCAGTAGAGGTCGTAGCCCACCGCGGCGATGTGCCCGCTCTGGCCGGTGCCCAGGAGGTTTCCGGCCCCCCGGATCTCGAGGTCGCGCATGGCGATGCGGAACCCCGATCCCAGCTCGGTGGTCTCGCCGATGGTCCGGAGGCGCTCGTGGGCCTGCTCGCTGAGCGACCGGTCGGGCGGCGTGAACAGGTAGGCGTAGGCCCGTTGCCCGGCCCGTCCCACCCGCCCGCGCAGCTGGTGGAGCTGACCGAGGCCCAGCAGGTCCGCCCGGTCCACGACCAGGGTGTTGACCGTGGGCATGTCGATGCCCGACTCGATGATGGTGGTGCACACCAGCACGTCGTAGCGGCCCTCCCAGAAGTCGAGCACCACCGACTCGAGGCTGGCCTCGTCCATCTGCCCGTGGGCCACGGCCACCCGGGCCTCGGGAACCAGGTCCCGTACGCCACCGGCCACCTGGTCGATGTCCTGGACCCGGTTGTGGACGAAGAACACCTGCCCCTCCCGGAGCAGTTCCCGACGAATGGCCTCGGCCACCGGTCGCTCGTCGTAGTCGCCGACGTAGGTCAGGATCGGCTGGCGATCGGCTGGAGGGGTGTCGAGCAGGCTGAGGTCCCGGATCCCGGTGAGCGACATCTCCAGGGTCCGGGGAATCGGCGTGGCCGTCAGGGTCAGGACGTCGACGTCGGCCCGCAGCTTCTTGATCGACTCCTTGTGGCTGACGCCGAACCGCTGCTCCTCGTCCACCACCAGCAGGCCGAGGCGGGCGAACCGGACGTCGGCCGACAACAGACGATGGGTCCCGATGACCACGTCGATGGACCCGTCGGCCAGGCCGTCGGACACCGCCCGGGCCTCGGCCGGGGTCAGGAACCGACTCAGCACCTCGACGCGCACCGGGTACGGGGCGAACCGGTCGCGGAAGGTCTGGCCGTGCTGCTGGGCCAGCAGCGTGGTGGGGACCAGGACTGCGGCCTGACGACCGTCCTGCACGGCCTTGAACGCCGCCCGGACGGCCACTTCGGTCTTTCCGAACCCGACGTCGCCACACACCAGGCGGTCCATGGGCACCGGCCGCTCCATGTCGGCCTTCACATCAATGACGGCCCGGAGCTGGTCGGGCGTCTCCTGGAACGGGAAGGCCTGCTCCAGCTCCCGCTGCCAGGGGGTGTCCTCGGCGAAGGCGTGGCCCTCGGCGCTGACCCGCTGCTGGTAGAGCACCACCAACTCCTGGGCGATCTCGGCCACCTCGGATCGCACCCGGGCCCGGGTCTTCTGCCAGTCCGAGCCCCCCATGCGGCTGAGCGTCGGCACCTCGCCACCGGTGTGGGGCCGTATGGCGTCGATCTGGTCGGTCGGCAGGTAGAGCCGGTCGTCGCCCCGGTACTCGAGCAGCAGGTAGTCCCGTTCCACCCCGCCCATGGAGCGGGTGGTCAGGCCGGCGAAGCGGGCCACCCCGTGGTGCTCATGGACCACGTAGTCGCCCGGCGACAGGTCCTCGAAGACCCGGACGGCGGAGCGCCGGCGTGGTCGGGTACGCCGCCTGGTCCGGCGTCGACCGGTCAGCTCGGATTCGGTGACCAGGGCCAGCCGGGACGCCGGAAGCACGAAGCCCCGCTCGACGGGCGCCACGACGAGCGACGCTCCCGGCGGGACCGGATCGTGTACGGCATCCCCGACCCCGGTCGGCGACGCGACCGGGCGGACGACCTCCACCTCGGCATCCAGAAGGCGACGGGCCAGCTGGTCGGCACTCCCCTCGCCGTCGGCGGCCACCACCACCCGGTGACCATCGGCCAGCAGGCGCCGGAGCCGACCGGTCGGCCCCCCGGAATCCCCGGTTGCCACCTCGGCCGCGGCGTCGATCCCCCAACCGGATGCCTGGACCGTTTCCACCCCGGGGCCGTCAGGCACCGCGTCCATGGTCCAGACGGGAGCACCGGTATGGACCAGAAGGCGGTCCCAGTCGGTGTGGAGGCGGGGGAAGGCCGATCCGTCGGCTCCCCACGTGCTGGCCAGCGTGGCCGCCAACTCCGCCTCCTCGGCCTGGAGGTCGGCGATTCGGTCCCGTAGGCGCCGGGGTTCGACGGCCACCACGAGCGCATCGTCGTCGATCAGGTCGAACAGCACCCGTTCGTCCCCGGCCAGCCAGGGCAGCCACGACTCCATGCCGTCGAACAGCTCGCCGTCGGCCAACCGGTCCCACTGCTCGCGCCCCCATGGCTGTTCAGCCACCAGTTGGACGGCCCGGGCCCGGACCTCGTCGTCGGGCAGGACCTCCCGACAGGGATGGAGTTCCACCTCCGAGCGCGGCACGGTGGCCCGCTGGTCGGCCACGCCGAACTCGGTGAGGCGTTCCACCTCGTCGCCCCACAGGTCGATCCGGACCGGGGCGTCGTCGGTCGACGGCCACACGTCGACGATCGAGCCGCGCACGGCCAGCTCGCCGCGGTGTTCGACCTGGTACTCCCGCCGGTAGCCGATGGCCACCAGGTCGGCCACCAGGTCCTGGGGATCGATGGTGTCGCCGGGTCCGACCCGGAGCGGATCGATCCGACCGGCACCGGGACCGATGCGCTGGACGACGGCCCGACCCGACGCCACGACCACCGCCGGCCGGTCCTCCATGGAGGTGAGCCGGTGCAGTACCCGGAGGCGTCGCCCCATGGTCTCGACGGCCGGGCTGATGCGCTCGAAGGGCAGGGTCTCCCAGGCCGGGAACAGTTCGACCGGCTGGCCGCCCGGATGCCCATCCCCCAGATGCCCATTCCCCAGGTAGAGGCGGAGGTCGTTGGCCAGCCGCTCGGCCTCGGTGCCGGTGGGGACGACGACCACCAACGGCGTCCGGCCGGTCCGCCGGGCCAGAGAGGCCAGCACCACGGCCCGGGCCGGCTCGGCCACGGCCAACGACGCCGCCCGCCGACCGAGGACGGCGGCCACCGCCGGATCATCGTCGAGGAGCGCGGGGAGGTGCTCCAGCAGGGTGGACGTCACCACGTCAGCCGGGCGTGCAGGCCGGTCACGAACGGGCGTTGACGTGGCCCATGGTGGCGTCGACCCCGTCGGCGAGGATCGACTCCACGGCATCGGCCGCCTCCTGGACGACCACGCCCAGCTCGGCCGCCTCGGCCCTTCCCGGGCGACGGAGCACGTAGTCGGCCCCCGA
>CAYWBE010000028.1:0-13327 GCA_964456295.1 uncultured Candidatus Nemicrothrix sp. | reverse complement strand
AGTTCTCGACCTCGGTGGTCAGCATCAACTGACCACCCGGCTGGTCGCTGGTCGATGACGGTTCGCCCTCGATGACCAGTGGGGCCAGATCGGCCCGTGCCGCGTAGATGGCCGCCGTGAGACCGGCGGGACCGGAGCCGATGACCACCACCTCCCGATGGGAGGAGGAGCCGGCGACGGTGGGCTGGTCGGGGGGATGCTGTTCGGACACGGAGGCTCCTGGACGGGGGTACGGGAGGAGGAAAACTGGGGATCAGGGACTGCGGCGGGACCACAGCAGCGCGCCCAGCGCACAACAGGCCGCGCCCAGGACGAGATGGGCAGACCAACTGTCACCGGGCAGGACCAGGTCGAGCAGTCGGAAGATGGAGATGCCGATCAGCACGAGTGCGGCGAGCAGGCACAACACCATGACGACCCCGAACACCAGGGTCCGGGCCAGGGTGATGATCGGGCGGGTGGTGACGTTCCGGACCTGATCGACGACGTCGACGAAGCGGTCGACCAGTGAAGAGGCCCAGTCCCCGGATGGATCTGGGGCGGGGGCTCCGTCCGACGACGAGCCCTGCGAGGGGTCGGGATCCACCGGGGTCACCATGGCGGCGATCCTACCGACCACCCCCGGGGGCGGCGTCGGGAGGGGATCGTCGGGCGATCCCCGGGGCCGGTCAGGACCGGAGGGTGAAGCAGAGGCCGATCAGGCCGGGGCCCCCGTGGCTGGCCACGACAGGGCCGATGACCCCCACACGGATGATCGAGGGATCCACCACGTCGGACAGCATGGCCACCAGGTCGTCCACGTCGTCGGCCTCGGCGTGCATGACCGAGAGGGTGTTGATCTCGTCGGCGTGCTCGGCCACCTTGTCCCGCAGCCAGACCAACGACTTGCGGCGGGTGCGTTGGCGACCGGCCTCCTCGACCACGCCCGTACTGATGTCGATCAGTGGCTTGATCGAGAGCATGCTGCCCAGCAGGGCCTGGGCGTTGCCGATCCGACCGCCCTTCTTGAGGTTCTCGAGGGTGTCGATGGCGCCGTAGACCCTCGTACGGGATCGGAGGTCCTCCACCAGTGCGACGACCTCTGCGGCCGAGGCCCCGTCGGCGGCCGCCTGCGCCGCGGCAGTCACCATCACCCCGAGCCCGGCGGTCACCGAGCGGCTGTCCACGATCCGGACGTCGCCGTCCACCTCCCGTGAGCCGAGTTCTGCCGACTCCATGGTGGCCGACACCCCACTGGACAGGTTGATGCAGACCACGGCATCGGCTCCGGCCTCGAACTGTCGCCCGAATGCCGTGGCGAACGCACCGGGGGACGGCGCTGCGGTCTGGGGGAGGTCGTCCGATGACGCCATGCGCCGGTAGAAGTCGTCGATGGACAACTCGTGGCGGTCCAACTGGACGTCCTCGCCGAATCGGATGCTGAGTGGGACGACCTCGATGCCGAGGGTCGAGAGCTCGTCCTCGGTCAGGTCGCAGGCGCTGTCGGTGACGATGCGGACGGCCATGGGTCTCTCCCGTTCGGTGTGTCCGGTCACCCGGTCAGGTGTTCCGGTCTGGTGGACACGTCAGGTGCGCTTCGAGCGTACTCGCGCCGAACGGACCCACCAGATGGCCAGCACGGCCAGTGCGCCGATGAACAGGGCCACTCCGACGCCCGGGAGGCTGGTCGTGCGGACCATCAACTGGGTCGACCGGAGTTGTAGTAGTCGGGCGTCGTCCGGTGACCGGACGGTGATCTGGAGGCGGGCATCGCCGGAGGTCCGGGCCCGGACGGGCACGGCGATCCGGTTCCTGCCCGGGGCGAGGACGGCCTCGATGACGTCCCCCTCGGGGAAGTCGAGTCGACCATCGCTCTGCAGGACGAGGACCACCCGGGCGTCGGTGTCCAGGCCGTTGTGGATGGTGAACGGCAGGTCGGCCCTCCGCGCCGTCAGTCGGACGTTCTGGTTCGACGGGGTGGTGAACTGGTCGAGGACGTCTGACACCCTGGCGTACACGGCCGACAGGTACGTCGCCATCGCGTCGCCATCGAGTTCGGCGGCCGCCGTGACCTCGAGGAGGTCGTTCAGTGCCGTGGCGTCGGGATGGGGACCACCCAGGATGGCGGTGTAGGCGGCCACCGTGGTCTCGGCCAGGCTCCGGTCAGTGGCTCGTCTGGACACCGGGGTGACCGGTTCGGGCCACAGGTCGTAGGTGACGGCCGCCGCGGCGTCGGCGGCCAGCGATGCCTCGAGCAGGTCGGGCAGCGACCGGAGGTGGAGGAAGGGAGCGTTCTCGACGGCGCCCAGGACCAGGTCGAGGGTGAGGGCGTCGATGGCCAGGCCGGCGGGCATGGTGACGATGGCCGTACGGGTCACCGTGGGGTCCGACCAGGCCAACAGGGCCAGGTCGGCCACCAGCTGCTGGGCGGCCGACACCGACCCACGAGGATCCACCAGGTGCCGGGCGAGGTCCGGGTCGGCCACCAGGGCCGGGTGGGCGATGCCCGCCGAGTCGAGGAGACGGGCCGGATGGGTCGAACCGTGGGAGGCGGTGACCGGCCTGGGGTCCAGCCGTTCGGCCGACACGACATGGCCCACCGCCCCGAGTCGACCGAGCAGGTCGAGGGTGGCCGGGCCGGCGGTGGGTTCCAGCACGGCCACCGTGCGGTCCGGCACCGCCCGGAGGTGGTCGGTGAGGACCCGGTCGCCGTGGTCCAGGAGGTCACGGTGGACGTCGGGGCGTCCGGCCTGTCGCCAGGCCTCGGGATCGGCGGTCACGAAGGGCGACGAGCGGAGGTGGAGGCCGCCGCCCTGCACCGCGGCCTCAAGATCGGTGAGGAGCCGCGCATGGACCAGGTCGTCGGAGTGGGCCAGGCCGGCCACGGTCGCCGGTGGGAGGCGGACGCCGACGGGAACGCTGGGATGGTCCAGCACGGCATCGACCACCGCGCTGAGCTGACGGATGGTGGCCTCGTCCAGTTCGAGCCGTCCGTCGGGACGTCGTGGTGGAGGACCGTCGACGTCGAGGGAGATGGCGACCAGGAGGGGTCGGTGGGCGGCTGCCTCGCCGGCGGGGACCACCGGGAGGTGGACGACCGGGGTGGTCAGGCGGTCCAGGGGGAGGCCGTCAGCGGTCAGCAACTCGACGGTGAGGGGAGAGACCTCCCCGGGTCGCGACCGGAGGATCCCGTCCGGACCCACGGGGAGGATGAGCGAGACCACGCCCGCCGAGTTGATGACGTCGTCAACGTCGATCGACAGGGTGGTCTCCGGGATCCCCGGGATGGGGTCGTCTCTCAGGGCCAGTAGCCCCCGGCGATCCACCGCCGGGTGGAGGCCGAGTCGGATGACGGTGCCGCGTGCGTTGCCGGTGATCCGCAGCTGGATGGCCAGATCGCCCTCGTCGTCGATCCACGGGGACTGGGCGATGAGCCCGAGGCTGGCTGATCCGCCATCGGCCAGGGCGGGTGTGGCCGGGACGAGCCACAGGGCTGCGATCAGGAGGGCCGGGACCAGTGCCCACCGTCCGGTCCGGCGTCCGGTGGGGTGGGCGGTCCGCCGCGGCCCCCTCATCGGCCCGACCTTCGTGGCTCGTCGTCGAGGGAGCGCATCAGCACGTCGAGGCCGACGTCGCGTTCGACGAAGCCGTGACGGAGGTAGAGGTCCCGGGCCCGGAGGTTGTCGGGTTGGGTGTTCACCCAGGCTTCGCGGGCTCCGGTCCGTCCGAGCCACCGGAGGGCGTCGACGACCAGTGCTGAGCCGATGCCCCGACCCTCGGCGTCCGGGTCCACGGCCAGCCGTTGGAGGAAGCCGATGGTCGAGGTTCGTCCGGTCACCGCATGGCCGACGGGATGACCTCCGGTGCCCCTGATGAGCCGCCGGCGTGAGGATCCGGTGGCCTGTCCGGCCTCGGCCAGTGCCGCCCGGTCGAAGCGCCAGAAGGCCGACGACGAGGCGAACGCCCGCTGGTCCAGGGCCAGCACGGCGTCCTGGTCCCGTCGTCGGGCGGGTCGGGTCCGGTCCCCCCGCGCCGGTCGGTCGTCCGGCCGGAGGGCACGACCGAGCAGCAGGAGGTGCTCGTGGGGGGTGAAGCCCGCCGCCTCGAACGACCGTTGGTCAGCCGGTCCGAGGGCCGTGGTCACCACGGTCCGGACCCCCCGGTCTCCGAGGCGGTCGAGGAGCTGCTCCACGTCGTCGGCATGGGGTGCCGGCCCGGCCACGACCACCGCCTGGACGGTCCTGGTGTCTCCCCGCCATGGGCTGAGGCGGAACACGGTGCCGGTTGGCGATCTCCCGTGGACCTCGGACTCCTCGACGCCCGGAACCCCCTCGACCGACGGGCCGCTGGTCGGCTGGTCGGGCGGATCGACGACGTGACCATCCTCGGTGGGCCCGTCGACGATGGTTCGTTCGGTCCGGACGTCGATGACGACAGGGTACGGCCAGCACGCGGTCCCCGACGGGCCGGACCCTCCCGGGCGAGGGGGTTACGCTCGCCGGATGTCCCTCCTCCTGGTGACCGATGAGCGGTTCCTGGAGCATCGGGCGGGATCCCGGCATCCCGAGCAGCCTGCCCGCCTGACCGCGGTCTGGGAGGGTCTGGATGCCGCGGGGATCGGGGACGCCGTGGTCCGGCGGGAGCCACGGTCGGCCACCGACGCGGACCTGCTCGGCGTCCACCCGGAGGACCATCTGGACCGGTTGGTGGCCATCGACGCCCAGGGGGGTGGTCGGTGCGACGAGGACACCGTCATGGGCCCCGGATCCTGGTCGGCGGCCCGGCTGGCCGCCGGTGCCGGGCTGGTGGCCATAGAGGGACTGGCCGATGGCGACGCCGATCTCGCCTTCTGCGCCGTCCGACCCCCGGGCCACCACGCCACACCCGACCGTTCGATGGGCTTCTGCCTGCTCAACAACGTGGCGGTGACCGCGTCGGCCCTGGTCGCCTCGGGTCAGCGGGTGGCCATCGTGGACGTGGACGCCCACCATGGAAACGGCACCCAGGACGTGTTCTACGAGGACGACCGGGTGCTGTTCGTGTCGTGCCACCAGTGGCCGCTGTACCCGGGAACCGGGGCCATCGACGAGACGGGGTCCGGTGCCGGGATCGGCGCCACCATCAACGTCCCGCTGCCGCCGGGATCGGCCGGCGACGACTACCGGCACGTCATGGGGACGGTCGTCCTCCCGGCGGTGGAACGCTTCGGCCCCGACTGGCTGCTCGTCTCGGCGGGCTTCGATGCCCATCGGGACGATCCGCTGACCGACATGGGCCTGACGTCGGCCGACTACGCCGGGCTGGTGGCGGACCTGGTCTCGATGGTCCCGACCGGACGGGTGGTGATGTTCCTCGAGGGCGGGTACGACCTCACCGCGCTGGCCGATTCGACCGGGGCGACCGTGGCGGCGACCCTCGGGGTGGACCACCGTCCCGAGGAGGTCACCGGTCGTGGTACGGGTGGCGTCGCCGACCAGGTGGATGCCCTGGTGTCCGACCTGATCCGCCGCCACGATCTCGGGGGTTGACCGGTGGGTGAGGTTCCTCCGGTCCCCGCGGGCACGTTCGACGACCTCCGGGCCGCCGTGGAACCGGTGGCCGAGCCGCTCCACGCCGCGGGGTACCGGCTCTACCTGGTGGGCGGCCTGGTCCGTGACCGGGTACTGGGTGACGATCGGACGCCCGACCACGACCTGACGACCGATGCCCCGCCGGACCGCATCCGTGACCTTGTTGTCGGGGTGGCTGACGCCGTATGGCTCCAGGGGGAGCGGTTCGGCACCGTTGGCCTGAGGGTCGGCGACGTGACCATGGAGGTCACCACCCACCGGGCCGAGGCCTACGTGAGTGATTCGCGCAAGCCGGTGGTTCGCTTCTCGACCGAACTCGCCGAGGACCTGGCCCGGCGGGACTTCACCGTCAACGCCATGGCCGTGGACGTGGCCGACGGGACCCTGCACGATCCCTTCGGCGGCCGTGCCGACCTGCAGGCCCGGATCCTGCGGACCCCCCTGGAGCCGGTCGAGTCGTTCTCCGACGATCCGCTCCGCATGCTCCGGGCCGCCCGGTTCCTGTCCCGCTACGGCCTGACACCGGCCGAGGGCCTGGTCGACGCCGCCCGGTCGCTGGTCGGGCGCATGGAGATCGTGTCCGCCGAGCGCATCCGGGACGAGTTGTTCCGGCTCCTGGAGGTCGAGGACCCGACCGCCGGGTTCGCCCTGCTGGACGACATGGGGCTGCTGCAGGTGGTCCTGCCCGAGGTGGCGACCCTCGGAGCCGCCGGGCGTTCGGCGCTCGGACGACAGGTGGCCGGGGCACCGGCCGATGCCGTCCTCCGTCTGGGCCTGTCGGCCCACGTAGCAGGTGGCGACGGGGTCCTCCGTCGGTGGGCCTCGGCCCTCCGCCTGTCGGGGCGAGATGCCGGCCGGATCCGGATGCTGCTGGACGGGGTGGACATGGTCGCTGCCCAGGGGGCCGAGCCGTCCGACGAGCAGGTGCGACGACTGGCGGCGCGTGCCGGCGACGGCCTGGACGACGTGGTGGCCTTCGCCGGACTGGTGGGGGTGGAGTCGGACCTGGGTGGTGCGGTGGCCCGCCTCGGCGCGGCCGGTGAACTCGATGACCTGGGACCGGCACTCGACGGTGCCACGGTGATGGGCCTCCTGGGTCTGGAGTCCGGACCAGGCGTGGGAGAGGCCATTGACTGGCTGGCAGAGCTCCGGCTCGTCGATGGGCGCCTCGACGATGACGAGGTTCGACGGCGACTCCTCGAGTGGTGGAGGACGAGGGAGGCCTGACCGGTACGGGCCGGTGCCGGGTCGGCTGGTTCGCCGGGCCGGATGGGTGTCCTATGGTGGCTGTGTGGCAGGTCGGCGAACCGGCGAGGCGAGACAGGTCGTTGATGGCCTGCTGCCCGCCCGGCGTCCGGCCGACGTCGACTACCGGTTGGCTCGCCAGACCACCCTGGATGGTTGGCGTCGCGGGTCGTTGGGTCGCGACGTGCTGTGCGATGCCCAGCCGATGCTGCGGCGCAATGCCGTGGAGTGCGGGACGCCGACGAGTGAGACCTGCCCGGTGTGCGAGGACCATGAGGTGGCCCACGTCACCTACGTGTTCGGCCCCCGCCTACCGGCCTTCGGACGGTGTATCTCCACCCCGGGGGAATTGGAACGACTGGATGCCCGCAAGGCCCACCTCACCGGTTACGTGGTCGAGGTCTGTGCGGCCTGCGGTTGGAACCACCTGGTGCGGATGACCTCGCTCGGCCGGGGCTGAGCGTCCTTTTCCGCGCCCCGCGGCGCACGTGAAGTCCGTCACTCACCCCTTCTCGTGATCGGGGTCCTCTGTTACCTTTTCCGTTGACCGCCGGCAGCCG
The DNA here is from genome assembly GCA_964456295.1 of uncultured Candidatus Nemicrothrix sp. Taxonomy (GTDB): domain Bacteria; phylum Actinomycetota; class Acidimicrobiia; order Acidimicrobiales; family MedAcidi-G1; genus UBA9410. The sequence goes on along the minus strand of CAYWBE010000028.1, from coordinate 5,973 downwards.
ATGTGCGCTGGACGGGGAAGGAGGCCGGTCATGGCCAGCAATTGCACGGTTCCCGCCGTTCGGGAACGCAAGGTCGCCCATGGGGCCGATCCGTTGGTGATGCTCACGGCGTACGACGCGCCCGGGGCCCGCATGGTCGACCAGGCCGGCGCCGACATGATCCTCGTGGGGGACTCGGTGGCCATGGTGGTGCTGGGCTACGAGGACACGCTCCAGGTGACGGTGGACGACATCGCCCACCACACCGCAGCGGTGGCCCGGACCCGCCCGTCGGCCCTCGTGGTGGCCGACATGCCGTGGATGAGCTACCACGTGTCGGTCGAGGACACGGTCCGCAACGCGGCGTCGCTGGTGCGGGCCGGGGCCCAGGCCGTCAAGCTCGAGGGTGGCCGTCGCCGGCTGCCCATGGTGGAGGCCCTGGTGGCTGCCGAGATCCCGGTGATGGGCCACGTCGGCCTCACCCCCCAGTCGGTCAACGCCATGGGTGGGTTCAAGGTGCAGGGCCGGGACGCGCAGGCGGCCCTGGACCTGGTGGACGCCGCCAAGGCGCTGGCCCACGCAGGTTGCTTCGCCATCGTGCTGGAGGGCGTGCCCTCGCCGGTGGCCGCCATGGTGACCGAGGCCGTCGACGTGCCGACCATCGGCATCGGTGCCGGTCCGGACTGTGACGGCCAGGTGCTGGTCTTCCACGACGTCCTGGGCCTGGAGCACCGGGTGGTGCCGAAGTTCGTGCGCCGCTACGCCGACCTCCACACCGCCGGGGTGGATGCCATGTCGGCATTCGCCGCCGACGTGCGCTCGGGTGCGTTTCCCTCCGGCGACGAGGGGTATCGGATGGCCGACGCCGAGGCCGAGGCGCTGGGTCTCTACGGAGCTGCCTGACCCGTTGTCCCACCGGCTTCCCGGACCGTTCTGCCCGACCGGCCGGATGGAATCCACCGACCACTGTCACAGGCGTCTGCGATGGTGTCGGCGTGGATGCGAACCGTGGGCCGGTAGCCTGCCATCGCCCTCGCGGGTACCGGTCAGCCGGTATCGGTGGGGGCTCTGACAACCCGTTCCCCCTGCCCCATCGTGGGGCCCCGGGCACGCCGTGGGCGATGTCCGAGACCAGAGGAGGTGAGTGCCTGCCATGCGGGCCTACGAACTCATGATCATTTTCGACGGCGACCTCGAGGCCGAGGCCTTGTCGGCCAGCCTGTCGAAGGTCACCGCCAACATCGAATCCGAGGGTGGACGCATCGCGTCCCTCAAGGATTCCGAGCCCTGGGGCCGTCGGCGCTTCGCCTACCGGATCAACCACAAGTGGGAGGGCGTCTACGTCGTCCTCGACGTGGTGACCGAGGCGGGCAACCTGGACTCCACGGATCGCATCCTCCGACTCGCGGACCGCAGTGAGGTGGTCCGCCACAAGATCATCCGCCTGCCCGATGGGGAGGTCGCACGGCGCGGCCTCCTGGGCGAGGTGGAGCCGGCCGAGGCCGGTTGAGCACTGGAGAGAACCAATGGCATTCGACAACACCGTGACCGTCGTGGGCAACGTGACCCGCGACCCCGAACTGCGGTTCACCCCGAGCGGCGCCCCCGTGTGCAACTTCGGCGTGGCCTGGAACATGAAGTCCAAGAACGGCGAGGAGAACGTCTCGTTCTTCGACATCACCTGCTGGCGCGACCTGGCCGAGAACGTGGCCGAGTCCATCACCAAGGGCATGCGAGTCGTCGTCTACGGGCGCCTCGACCAGCGTTCCTGGGAGTCCCAGGAGGGTGAGCGTCGCTCGAAGGTCGAACTGGTGGCCGACGAGGTGGCTCCCAGCCTCCGCTGGGCGACCGCCGAGGTGACCAGGACCGAATTCCGGGGCGACGGTGGATCCGCCGCCCCGACGGGTGGTGGCGGACAGGCCGCTCCCACCCACCCGACCGATGAGGAGCCCTTCTGATGGCACGTCGTACCCCTCCCCGCCGATCCAAGCCGCGCGATGCCGGCCGGCGGGGCAAGAAGAAGATCAGCGCCCTGACCATCGGCAAGGTCGAGTACGTGGACTACAAGGACACCGAGCTGCTCAGGAAGTTCGTGTCCGAGCGGGCCAAGATGAAGGCCCGCCGCGTCACCGGCAACTCCGAGCAGCAGCAGCGCGAGGTCGCCCGGGCGGTCAAGAACGCCCGTGAGATGGCGCTGATCCCCTACACCAACCGCGTGACGACCCAGCGTCGTGAGCGGCGCAACGACGACCGGGGTGCCCGGGCCGATGGCCCGCCGCCGCGCCCGTCGGCACCGCCGCCCGGGTCCGATGCCGAGGCCGGCACCGACGAGGCCATCGAGGCCATGGACGACGTGGCTGCGGTCGAGGCCGTGGCCGCGGTGGACGAGGGGATCGAGTCGTGAAGGTCCTCCTGCGTTCCGACGTGGACGGTCTCGGTCGCACCGGCGACATCGTCGAGGTGGCTCGGGGCTACGCCCGCAACTACCTGGTCCCCAGGGGCCTGGCCATCGAGGCCGTGGCCGGGGTGACCGCCCAGGCCGAGGCCATGCAGCGCAAGCGTGCCTTGAAGGCCGCTGCCGACCGGAGCGAGGCCGAGGAGACGGCGGCCCGGATCGCCGGTGTGGTGGTCCAGGTCACCGCCAAGGCATCTGACGAGGGTCGACTGTTCGGCTCGGTCGGCACTGCCGAGGTTGCCGACGCGTTGATCGCCCAGGTCGGCCTCGAGCTGGATCGGCGCCAGGTCGTCGGCGAGGTCGTCAAGGAGGTGGGCTCCCACGAGTTCACCGTCGAGCTCCACAGCGACGTGGCCGTGCCGGTCACCGTCGAGGTGCAGGCCGAGGCCTGATCCTCCGGTCATGACGAACGTCGGCCGGTCCCGGGTGATGGCCCGGACCGGCCTGACGGCCGTCCACAGATGGGCTCGGGTTTTCCCCGGTGGGCTCCCCATGAGTGGGGAGAACTCCGGGGCTTTTCCTTCTGGTTCCCCACAGGGCATCGCGTGCATGCTTCGACCCATGGGTGGGGTGGCGATCGGTGGGACGAGGTGAACGTGCCACCCTCTGAGATCCCGGGCGACGAGCCGACCGGGCCTTCTGACGCTCAGTCGTCGGGGAGTGGTGCCCCGCCCGAGTCGTCTCAATTCGAGCCGCCGCCGGTGTTCGACGAGCCGCCGCTGGCTGAACCCCCCGATGACGAGCCCATGGAGTGGGAGCCACCGTCCAGGAGTTCCCGGGATGGTGGACAGACCCGTCGGGCGGGTGGATCGTTGGCCTCGCGTGTCCCGCCCCACAACCTCGACGCCGAGGCCTCGCTGCTGGGAGCGATGCTCCTGTCGCGTGATGCCATCGCCGATGCCCTCGAGGTGGTGGCTGCCGAGCACTTCTACAAGCCGTCCCATTCCCACGTCTTCGAGGCCATCTGCGGTCTCTACTCCTCGGGAGAGCCGGCTGATCCGGTCACCGTGGCCGAGGCGCTCACCCGTTCGGGGCTCCTGGACCAGATCGGCGGGACGGGACTGCTGCTGGAGCTCCAGGCGTCCACGCCGGCCACGTCGAGCGCCTCCAAGTACGCCCGGATCATCCAGGAGCACGCCACCCTCCGGGGGCTGATCGGCGCCGCCAACGAGATCGCCGAGATCGGCTACGGCCGACCGGACGACGTCGTCAAGGCCGTGGACGAGGCCGAGAACCTCGTGTTCCAGGTCGGCCAGGGGCGGGTCACCGACTCGATGGCCCAGATGCGTGATCTCCTGAGCGCCAACCTGGACCGGCTCGAGGACCTCTTCGAGCGGGGTGAGACCATCACCGGCACGCCCAGTGGCTACGACGACCTGGACCACATGCTCTCCGGCCTGCAGGACGAGACCCTGACCATCGTGGGGGCCCGGCCGGCCATGGGCAAGACCTCGTTCGCCCTGGGCATCGCCGCCCACGTCGGGATCCGTCAGGCACTACCGACGGTGGTGTTCTCGCTCGAGATGAGTCAGCTGGAGCTGAGCCAGCGGATCCTCTGCTCGGAGGCCCGGGTGGATGCCACCAACATCCGCAACGGGCAGCTCTCGGCCGAGGACTGGACCAAGATCAACCGGGCCACCGGGAAGCTGGGCGACGCCCACATCTGGATCGACGACAACCCCAACACCTCGGTCATGGAGATCCGGGCCAAGGCCCGGCGCCTCAAGAGCCGGGTCGGGAAGCTCGGGGTGGTGATCGTGGACTACATCCAGCTCATGACCGGCAGGTCGTCGGCTGAGAGTCGCCAGGTGGAGGTCTCCGAGATCAGCCGGGGGCTCAAGATCCTGGCCCGTGAGCTGCAGTGTCCGGTGATCGGCCTGTCCCAGCTGTCCCGCGGCCTGGAGGCCCGGCAGGACAAGCGCCCGATGCTGGCCGACCTCCGTGAGTCCGGGTCCATCGAACAGGACGCCGACGTGGTGATCTTCCTGTACCGCGACGAGGTGTACAACCCGGACACCGCTGACGTCGGCATGTCCGAGGTGATCGTCGCCAAGCACCGGAACGGTCCGACCGGGACCGTCCGCCTGGCCTGGCTGCCCCGGTACACCCGGTTCGCCAACATGTCCAAGGCCGGCTGAACGGGTGTTCCTGGGAGAGGACCTGCTGGGTTGGCTGTTGCTGGCCCTGGGTGGGGCCATGGCCGCCGGCAATGTCATGGCCCTGGTCCGCCCCCCCGTGGGCCTCGACGAGGGCGACCTCGATCGGCCTCCGGTGTGGCGAAGCGTGCTGTACATCGTCCTGGGGACGGCCGCTGCCCTGTGGGCCCTGGCCTCGCTGGTCGACTGAACTGGGACCTTTCTTCCGTCGGCTCCGGCCGCTGACCGGCCGGTTCCACTACCGTCCGGGCCGGAGGTGACGGCGATGGCTGGAACGGATTCGAGCACGGGACTGGACCAGGGGCTCGTCGACGCCTGTGGCGTCGAGCCGGGCTACACCTGTGAGTGGGTCTGGGACGCGACGGGCAACGAGGCACTGGCCTCGCTCGTCGACTGGTTGATCGAACGACCGCTGAAGGTCGTGGTGATCCTGATCGGTGCGCTCATCGTCAACCGGCTGGTCAAGCGGGCCATCGACCGGATGGTGAATCGACTGGTGGAGACCCGTACCCGGGAGGCCTCCGAGGCGGGGGACTCCGCGTCGGCGACGTTGGCCCGGTTGGGCCGTCGGGCCCGCGGAAAGATCACGAAGATCCACGAGCAGGCCGAGCGGTCCCGGCAACGGGCCATGACCCTCGGTGCGGTACTCCGGAGCCTGGCCGGCTTCTCGGTGTACGCGCTGGCCTTCATGGTGGCCCTCGGGGAGCTGGGTCTCGACCTGGGGCCGCTCATCGCCGGCGCGGGGATCGTCGGCCTGGCCATCGGCTTCGGCGCCCAGTCGTTGGTTGCCGACTTCATCGCCGGGATCTTCATCGTCATCGAGGACCAGTACGGGGTCGGTGACTACGTCGACGTCGGGGCCGCGTCGGGCACCGTCGAGAAGGTCACCCTCCGGACGACGGTGCTACGCGACGTCCACGGGGCCCTGTGGGTGGTGCCCAACGGCGAGATCCGGAGGGTCGGAAACTCGTCCCAGTTGTGGGCACGCACGGTGCTCGACGTGGACGTGGCCTACGACACCGACATCGATCTGGCGGCCAGCGTCATCAAACAGGTGGCCGACGACGTCTGGCGCGAGGAGCTGGAGTCGGCGACCATCATCGAGGAGCCGGAGATCTGGGGTGTCCAGAACTTCGGAGCCGACGCCATCTCCATCCGCCTGGCCGTCAAGACCGAGCCGGGAGAACAGTGGGCGACTGGTCGTCTCATCCGGGCCCGCCTGAAGAAGGCCTTCGACGCCAACGGCATCGAGATCCCGTTCCCCCAGCGGACGGTCTGGGTCAACCAGGTGGCCGAGCGGCCAGCCGCCGCGGTGGAGACCACCGAGATCCGCGACGACCTGCTGGAGAACCGTTCGGGTAGCGACGGCGACGAGTAGGCGTC